>NZ_VPBM01000006.1:0-247319 GCF_013418745.1 Acinetobacter sp. YH12126
AATAGCAAGAGTGAACCACCTGATCCCTTCCCGAACTCAGAAGTGAAACCTCTTAGCGCTGATGGTAGTGTGGGGTTACCCATGTGAGAGTAAGTCATCGCCAGCTCATTATTCGAAACACCCCCTGGCTAGTGCAGGGGGTGTTTTTTTATGTGGGGAAAAAGGGAAAGTTATCAAAATAGAAAATAATAAGAGAAGCAAATTCAAAAAATAAGAAAACGAGAGATATTTAAAGAAAATAAAACTAAAATGCTCAATCCATCTATATCATTTTAAAATCTTTTGCTAATGAAAATGTGTAATAAATCAATATAATAAAATCGTTTATTTCATTAATAATATATAGGGTATTTAAGATGTTTTTAAAAAAATTATTAACTATAGTTTTATTTGCATTTGTTTCTTTAAATACTACAGCTGGTGTGTATCAGGATAAACTAAGTGAATGTTTGGTAAATAAAATTTCAGCAGAAGAGAGTCAGAACTTAACGGCTTGGATTTATTTGGCATTTTCAGCACATCCAGAAATTTCTAAGTATAGTAAAGTGACGTCCGCTGAGATGCAAAAGATTGATAAAAATATGGCAAATTTATTTCAAGATTTATTTACTAAACGTTGTAATGCTGAAATCAAAGCTGTTACAGAAAATGAAGGAACAAATGCTTTGGGTAAAGCATTTGAACTATTGGGGAATCGTGCAGCTGAGAACCTGATGAAAAATCCAGTTGTTGAAAAACGTATTGCATCATTTGCACAATATTTTGATGAAGATAAAATGCGTGAATCGATGAAATAAATTGAATTGGACTAGGTGAATGTATTTGACAGTTGATATTCGCTTAGTTCATTACTCACTCTTTTTAAAGAATATAATAATTGCCCTAATAATACATTTTTTGATGTCAAGACAACTAATATCATAGGGTGCTGAGGGTGAGAGATCGCTGTGAGTAATGCTTTACCATTTTCTGCATCTAATGTAATGGTTTGACAACCGACTAAATTAATTTCATTAGTAAAAGCTTGAACCATTGCTAAGATTGAACTGCTTACAGCTGCAAGTTTTCCAGAATTTTCAATATTTTTCTTTTCTATAGATTTTAATTCAAAACCATCAGTTGAACATAACATCATATATTCAACACCGGACACATCAGAAATTAACTCCTTCATGAGTTTATGTGCTTGTTCAATAAGCTGTAGTGGTGCTGAACGTGTTGTACGAATTGCTGTATTCATAATATCTTCATCAGATTGAAAGTTGAACTTCGGCTTTTGCAATAAGTGCTTCTAGAATAAAAAGAATGTCTTTTTTATTTCTAGCATCGATATAAAAAATGGGGTGATGTATCTGTTGTGAATCTTGCCATTCTTTATAAAGTTTGGTGGATTTATACTGAGTACTATCTAAATGTGTAATCGCGATGATGATGTTTTCATTATTTTCAGAAAAATAATTTAAATAATCATTCAGCTGCTGAATTGGATGGTCATGTGTATGATCAATCAAAATAATTGTACCAATCGCGCCGTTACAAATGGTATTCCATATAAAGTTAAATCTTTCTTGGCCCGGTGTACCATATAAACCAAGTTTAGTACCATCGGCGAGAGTAAGTTCACCGTAATCGATTCCAACAGTAGTCAACATTTTTTGATGCGCATTTTGATCAGTATTAAGCGCTTCTGTACTCAGTACAGGAATATCAGAAATACTTTGAATAGCAGTGGTTTTTCCGGCACCCATCGTTCCGGCAAATACGATCTTGTATTGCTGTAAAATCATAATGAAATTTTAGATTCCTAATTTTTTTCGAAGACTACGGAAAAAACTCTGTAGTGGATTTGAAGATTCTTGAGCTGTTTTTTGGCTATGATATACACTCGCCATGGCTGGTATCTCTTCTATGATTACAGCAATGTGGCATGCAAATAAATAGCGATTGATAATGTTTTGGCTCAAATGTATTTGTTCAGCAATATATTGAGTAGAACTACCTTCCATAAAAAAAGCGGATATTTTCAATAGTGATTGTCGCTCAGCACAATGTATAGGCTGTGGCCAATGCAAAAGTTTATAGTGGCTTGTGTAATTGGGGGGAGTATCATCTACGTAATCCCAAACAAATTGCCATAATCCATGCTGTAAATTTATTGATTCCAACCCATATTTAAAAGTGACAACTGTATTTGTATCTGCTGAAATGAGTGTGATTTCAGAATTTTGTGTGATTTGTATATTTTGTTCTATCCAAAACTCATTGCTTAAGTTATCAATGAGTGCGATTGGTTTTTGATCTAAAAGCAATAGTTGACGTTGATGTTTATTTAAATCTTTAAAAGCCTGTGAGATCTGGAGTGCATTTAATTTAGGTTTTGTGTCTTGAACAACAATAGGATTGGACACATTTACAGGATTAATGTCTCGGAACCTTAACGCAACTGAATGCTCTAACCAATGCTCAAATTGATTGGTATTTGTTAGGGGTAAAAACAGGGTATCGTGTTCGATTTGATTTGCTTTCAATTCATTTTTTTTAAGTTTAAGTATGATTAAAGCTTCGTGCCTTATTTTATTTATATTCGGCAGGTCGATAAAGTCATCATTGATTAATAGGACTTGGAGTTTCGAATCTGCAATGTTTGTCCAATGAATAGTAAAAGTTTCAGATAGCTTATTTGAAATAATAGATTTAATGTCATTGATAACATTTAGATTTAAGCCAAAGATAGAAATATATAATGTGCTATTCACGAAATGGTCCAGAAAAACTGGGTTATTTCTTGTGAAATAACCCAACTTTAAATTAAGAAAAATCTAATTCTTTTTCGAAATGTTTAAGTTCATGGCGAGCCATAGCAAGGTTTGATTTACTACGGTCTAATACGAGGTAAAGAAATAATGCTTCATTTGAGTCGAGTGGGCGGATTAAGTGATATTGTTTACCCAGAGTAATTAGAATGTCTTCAATAGAGTCATTTAAATTCAACGCTTTGGCAACTTTACGCTTTGAGCGGACAACTTCAGTATTACCAGCAGCAGCTAATTCTAAATCGATGTCGTTATTGCCTTGTGTCGCCATAGCAAGGCCACTTTCGCTGTCAACCAAAGCTGCAGCAATAAAACCGTCAATGTCTGTTAAAGCGTTTAAAGATAATTTGGCCATTATTAACCCCAATAAATTATATGTTAATCAGTAATATAGTTTTACTGACCTATATGATATTAGCTAAAAATAATGAATAAACAATGCTAAAAAAATCAGCTGGTTGATTATTGTTAATAATAAATAAAGTAAAAATGATGTTTAAAAGATTCTTGGCGGCTAAAAGTTATAGTATTGTGTAGAATATTTAAACTTTTTATAGAATTGTTGTATATGAAATTCAATTAAGGTTGTTGTTTTATAAGAGTTTTTTTATTAATAGATTTAATGTATTATTTCATTAATTTAATATACAAAAACGATTATATAAGATGAAATAAATATTAAAAATATATGCTGTTTGTTTGTTTATTGCTCATTAAAATACATCATATAATATTATTCTAGAATCTATATTTGTGATTTAAGTCTATTAAATTCAAGTATTTGTGATATATGTTAAAAGTTCAATCATGGGGTAATAGGATTGAACTTTACTTCTTATAATGCACTTTTTAAATTATTTCGATGTTGTTTCACTTGTTTTGCATAACGTTTGCCTTGTTTTTTCATTTTTCGATTGGTGTTATAAGCGGTAGGTCCGACATTATAGTAGGCTAAAGCTTTTGGCATGCTGCCAGCGGCATTTTTATATTTAGTTAAAATAAATGACCCACAATTAATATTGGTTAATTCGTCATATAAATCCCCAGGGCATGTTGCTTGCCAATAACGTGGCATCACCTGAGTTAAACCGACTGCACCTGCAGGTGAACTGACATAAGGGCGGAAAGTTGATTCTTGGCGAATAACAGCAGCCAGTAGTAAAGGATCTAAGTTGTATTGATCAGCAGTTTGCACAATGTAGGGTGACACTCGATTTGCAGTTTCAGGATTGACTGAATAGGCCTTTTGGATCCCTGATGAAAGTTTAACAGCACGTTTTTCTACAGAGCCACCACCGAGTGATGAACATCCAGAAATCAGGGTTACAGATATAATAACAGTTGAAAACTTTAAGCTGTGAGCGCTTAGGAGCGACGAAAGACGAGTTGAAAGGCAAGTTTTATTCAGTACATTCTGCATTTATATTCACTTTAAAATAATCATGGCTAAGTGTAATTTCTAAAGTGATAGTATGAACTGGAGACTCAGAGGTCAATATTTTCTTAAGTTGCTCTATACAGTGTAATTGTAAAAATTGATGGAAATGTACTCAAATTACATGATTGTCTAAGTGAAGAGAGAAAAGCAGATCGTGTTAATTGAGTTAGTATTTCTCTCTTTACATTCTTACTTACTTAAGATTGTGGGTTATTCAAAAGCGGAGATCTTTAATTATAAAAAACTTGAATATCCACTCATTAAATATCTCTATTTGAAAAAGCTCTAAAACCTTTTCAGCGAAATTAATTAAATCTAAGTTTATTAAAGCGTTTTAAGCATCCAAATTTCACATGCTTGGCTATGACCTGTATTGCCCTTGGGAGCTTGTAAGTGTTGAAATCCTACTTTTTCATAGAGTTTCACCGCTTGCCCAAGTGTATGTGTGGTTTCTAAATAACACGCTTTAAAATTATGATCTTTGGCAAATTGAAAACAAAGTTCTAAAATATCTTTGGCTAAACCATGACCACGTAATTCAGGCAAAAAATACATTTTTTGGATTTCTAAAATGCTTGAATCTCCAGCTAAAGGAGAAAGGCCGCCACCACCTAAAATTGTACCGTGTTGATTTTCAATAACCCAATATTGTGCATTTGCTTGCGCATAGACGTGATATAAATCATCTAAAATTGGATCTGCAACGGCAAATCCTGATTCAGGTGCTAATCCAAATTCTTTGGAAACTGTGCGAATGACATTGGCAATGCTTGCATTGTCTTCAAGTTGAAGTGGTCGGATCTGAAACATAATCATCGAAAAACAAAAAGATGGATTGTTTATAGACTGATCCTATATAAAAATCCATCTTTAAGTTTCAAATTGCTCAAGCAAAGTAATTATTTTAATTCGCTTGAACTTTTACCCAGTTCACGTCGTGCAACGATTAATTGTTGAATTTGCTGTGTTCCTTCAAATATATCAAGGATTTTTGAATCACGTGCCCATTTTTCCAATAATTCATCTTCGTTATAACCAACTGCAGCTGCGAGCTCTACACATTTTAATGTGATTTCATTACCAACACGGCCTGCTTTTGCTTTAGCGATGGATGCTTCACGTGAGTTTGGTTTTTTGTTGTCAGCCATCCATGCAGCTTTGAGCATGAGTAGACGTGCTGCTTCCCAGTCTGCTTCCATACGGTAGATTTGTGCAGCAATATTCGAGCTTTGTAAGATCGGTGTTGAATACTGCTCATCTAGTTCATCTTTGAAGATTTCTTTAATTCGCTCTAAAGATGCCTTTGCACAGCCTATAGCCATCGCAGCAACCAGCGGCCGAGTATTATCAAAAGTTTCCATAACCCCAGCAAAACCCTTTGCTACATCAATTTCAGCATTGCCTAATAAGTTTGCAGCAGGGACACGACAATCTACAAAACTAATGGCAGCAGTATCAGAGGCTTTAATACCCAATTTATGTTCTAAGCGTTCTACAGTCATGCCCGGCGTACCTTTTTCAACAACAAAGGATTTAATCGCTGCACGACCTAATTTTTTATCTAGCGTTGCCCAAACCACCACGGAATCAGCACGCTCACCCGAGGTAACAAAGATTTTTTCCCCATTGAGAATGTATTCATCGCCATCTTTCGTCGCTGTTGTCCGAATAGCAGCAGAATCAGAGCCGCAATTGGGTTCTGTAATGGCCATAGCGGCCCAAGTTCCTTTTAAGCGTTCTAGTTGTTCATCATTGGCTACTGCGGCAATAGCCGAGTTTCCAAGCCCTTGTCGAGGCATACTGAGCAACAGACCTGTATCTCCATAGCACATCTCGATGATACTGAGTGCAGTCGACATATTGACACCGTTTTTATTACCCGTGTCTGTGTCGCCACGTTTGTTGACGGCAGCACCTGCATTCATGCCATCTCCGCCATCATTCATACCGTCGACGAGGGAAGATAACATGTCTAACTCTTTAGGATAGGCATGTTCAGCTTTGTCATATTTACGTGAAATAGGACGTAGAACATTTAAAGCGACTTCATGGGCTTGTTCGATCAGCAATTTAAATTTTTTCGGATTTTGTAAGTTCATGGACATTTCCTTGTTTTTATTTTGCTGAATTAAGCATGTAAGCCAGATTGAAGAATCGCTGTGGCACGTAAGTCTCGATACCAACGTTCTACGGGATGTTCTTTGGTAAAGCCGTGACCACCTAATATTTGCACGCCATCGGTCCCAATTTTCATCGACTTTTCAGCACATAATACGCGGGCTAAATAGGCTTCACGATGAAAGGGCTTGCCAGCTTCGGCTAGACTTGCTGCGTTTAGGATGAGCATATGCATGGCATCAATTTCGATTGCCATATCTGCAATCATAAATGCCACACTTTGACGATGTGAAATTGGCTCTCCAAAAGCTGTACGTTCGTTGGCATATTGAATGCAATACTTTTTCACTGCAGTTGCGGTACCAACAGCCATTGCACACCACATTAAATTGCCAAGATCGATAAATGAGGTATAGTTGAAATCTTGATCACCTAAGCGTTGGGCAGGGGTCTGATCAAATTTTAAAGTTACCGTTTCAGTGGCTTTCAAACCCATAGCAGGTGTTTTTTTTGCGCTAATGCTCTGGTCGCGTTGCACAATAAAAACTTCAGGCTGCCCATTCAGCATGGCACTCACCAACAGCACATCTGCCTGTTCGCCTAGAAGGACTAAGGTTTTCTCCCCACTGATTTTATACTGCTGGCCATCAGCAATCGCCTGAGTTTTAAGTTGATAGGGATTAAATGCCGCCGTTGCCTCTTGAACTGCAAAGCTTGCACGGAGGGTTGAATCATCTGCAAATGTCGCTAAATAGGTTGCTTGAACAGATTCTGAACCCCATTGGGTGATGGCATTGATACAGCTACACGTCGACAGTAAACCTGCTGTTAAACTAAAGTCACCTTCAGCCAATTGTTCCGCAATTAAGATATTGCTAATGATGTTTTTTTCTGCTGCAACGCCACCCAAATCTTCAGGTAAGGCATAATAATTTAGACCTAGATCTTGGATATGTTGCCATAACGCTTTAGGAAATTTTTCCTCTTGATCGGCTTGATGAGCAAGTGGATACAAAACTTCTGTGGCAAACTGCTGCATCGCATCAGCAGTCATTTGCTGTTCTTCAGTCAGGTTTAAATCAAATAATGATTTTTGTTGATTTGGCAAACGTTGCTTATGCACACCTTTGTTGGTCTGAAATGCTTTTTGTGTCTGGCTCAAGGTTTTAAAACCAGCTTTTGAGCTTTGATACAAAGATTTTTCAACAAATTTGCGCAGTTTAAACTGATCGAGTACATCACTACCGGCAATTTTAGTTAAAAGTGAGAGTCCAAATCCTTGTGCCTTGTTTACCATATTGGTCATTGTTGTTTTCCATTTGCGTTGTTCTTATTTAATGCTGACATGCCAAAGATAGAAAAACCATGTCATAAATGACATGCATGATTGTCAAAGATAAACGGCGAGATTAGGTGGGATTCGATTGCTAAATGATTAATTAAGAATAGAAAAGTAAAAAGGCTTAAAAGTATTGTTATTTTAAAATTGACTTAGCTGACATTTGAGTCAGCCAAGTTTTAAGGTCTGTATTGAATGATTATTGATATTTTTGAATCATACGACGAACATTGGTTTTTGCTTCAATGACGGTCATAAAGGTATATGCACCGATAAATTTACGGCTAATAAACATAAACTCTTTAGGTGGAACTGAGAAATAGCGAGATGCCATCGATTTTGACGCTTGTTGCATCACACGGCTATGTAATTGGCTTTTTTTCCAGTCATAGCGTTGTTGTTCGTCCATAACACCAGCAGGGATGTTTGGGTTATTTGCAGTGCTACTAAATGCCTCTGTCGCTAACAAAAAGACTTTAGCCATATCAGGTTTAATACTTTGTGGAATACCATCAAAGAACTCATAACCTGTCATCGCTTTGACCATTTGCTCAGAGCTATGGTGATAACCCGCGGTAATCAAATTACGCGCAACGCCTAATAGATGCTCATCGAACTGACGGATCGCACCAAAGTCGAGGAGTACGATTTTATCTGGTACATCCGCACCGTTGCCCAAACGGACCAAATAGTTTCCGAAGTTTGGGTCGGTTTGCATTTCACCCCATTCAAAAATTTCGCGTACGGCAATTTCAAGTGAAGCTTCACCTAAGGCGTTACGGCGCTCTTGAGGAAGTGACAGCATTACTGGGCTGTTAATCGGTACACCACGTTCAAAGGTCATACACAGTACTTGAGGTGTTGAATAACCTTCAATGATTTGCGGCACGATATAGCGTGGGTCTTCTTTTAAGCGTGCAGCAAAACGGCGAGTGGTATCTGCTTCGATTTTATAATTTACTTCACGATGCATCATTTCACGAACTTCATCAAACCACTGATCAAATTCACGGGTTTGAGGAACCATTCGTGTCAGTTTGAGCATGTTTTTAAATAGATTCATATCCGAATCGATTGCATCTGCCACACCCGGATACTGGATTTTTAAAACCAATTCTAAACCATCAGATTTGCGTTTTGCACGGTGAACCTGTGCCAAAGATGCTGTGCCAAGTGGCTCATGATCAATCACGAGATCATCAAGTTTTGAGCCAAGTTGATTCTGTAATTGGACTTTGATGGCTGGCCATGCCAATGCAACTGTCTGATTGTTCAGGGTATTGAGGGCTTGCGTGATTTCTTCAGGCAGAAAATGTTCACCATACAACGCCATCATTTGCCCAATTTTTACAATCGAACCTTTTAATTTACCAATTTCTGCGACGAGATATTCAGCCTGATCTTTCATGGCTTTTTTACGCTTTTTCTCTTTTTCTTCCTCACTCGAAAAAATAGAAGTGGCGTTTGATGCTGCCCAACGAGTTCCCGCAAGTAGCGATGCCTTTGCGATAGATAAGCGTCGATCCATAGAAGACGTTTTCAAGTGTTTGAGCTTATCGTTCTGATCTGACATGTAAATTAAATCCTTTAATCAGCAATTCGCAGAAAAATACATTGTAGCTAA
Source organism: Acinetobacter sp. YH12126 (assembly GCF_013418745.1). NCBI lineage: Bacteria > Pseudomonadati > Pseudomonadota > Gammaproteobacteria > Moraxellales > Moraxellaceae > Acinetobacter > Acinetobacter sp. YH12126. The sequence goes on from NZ_VPBM01000006.1 coordinate 9,333, forward strand.
TTTTAACGTTTCTTAACGTATTAAAATAGTTCAACTTACTGAATATGCAGTAAGCATTTGCAAACTTAAGCAAGATGCCATGTAGACAGGCACATTGGAAATAAAACTATAAACGATATTTGATTTTTACCGTATCATTTTGCATCAATGCAGCTTTATGTTCTTCAATATGTTGATGAATAAGATGTTGGACAGATTCGTCTTTAAATCCGGCAGCATAACCTTTGACAATAATAATGCTCGGTAAGCTAAAAAATAGGGTACGTGCGTTTTCTAGACTCGCATCAGGGAAAACTTGATGTTCGATCAGTAGTTGCTGAAAAAATGCCTTTTCAGTTTGCACGTTTAAAGACTGAGTGTCTTCCCAATAGCTTTGACGCATAGCCATGAGGTTATTGTGCTTATAGCTCATTGGAGCTCCGCATTTAAAATTTAACTGTTTGTATGGGGATGATTTTAAGAAATTAAAGCTTGGGATCAAGTACAAATTGCTAAACAATTGAGCTTGAATTGGTTTTTATTCGTAATTTTTATCTATTAGGTTTTATAGCATGCTGAAGAAAGGCATAAAGTACACATTTCATTTCAGCGAATGTATCAGACCTCATATATACGGTTATGAAATGCTTTCAAGCGGTGAATAATGCCGTATTTTTATTATAAATAGCATTAAAACAAGGTATCATAGGGCGTTTAAAAAATTATGAACTGGAGACGCCTTAAGTGGATCGACCGACTATTAGCCCTGAACATTTACAGGAAGCAGCTGAAAACCTATCTACAATTCGTGATTATATCCGCTTTGGGGTAACAGCTTTACGTCAATATGATGCCCACTTAGGACAAGGTACAGAAGACTATTTTGCTGAAAGCTCAGCATTGGTTTTACAAACGTTATCTCTAGATTGGAATGCAGATGCGGAAATCTTAGATGCGAAATTATTGCCTAGTGAAGTTGCAGAATTTTTAGCATTGTTAGAACGTCGTATTAATGAAAAAGTTCCGACGTCTTATTTACTAAACTTGTCATATTTCTTTGGTAAGCCATTTTATGTCGATGAACGTGTACTGATTCCACGTTCTCCAATCGCGGAATTGATTGAAAACCGTTTTGCGCCATATTGCTTAGGTGAAAATGGCGAAATGGGTGCTGCGGTTAATAATCTACCTGAAAATGCCAATCCAAAAACTCCTCAGCGCATTTTAGATATGTGTACGGGTTCGGGTTGTATCGCGATTGCTTTAGCATATGCATTCCCAGACGCTGAAGTTGATGCAACAGATTTATCTAAAGATGCGCTTGAAGTGGCACAAATTAACTGTGAACACCACAATAAACAATATCAAGTGGCTTTACTTGAGTCTGATTTATTCGCCAAAATTCCAGCAGAAAATCAATATGATTTAATCGTGTCGAATCCACCGTATGTGGATGCTGAAGACATGGCAGATTTACCAGAAGAATTCCACCATGAACCTGAAATGGCGCTTGCTGCGGGTCAAGATGGTTTGGATCTTGTACGTAAAATGTTGGCACAAGCTGCAGATTACCTGACTGAAGATGGCTTAATTGTGATCGAAGTGGGTAACTCAGAATGGGCAATGCGTCAAAACTTCAATACCGTTGATTTTTACTGGTTACAGTTCCAAAAAGGCGGTACAGGTATCTTTGCATTGACTGCTGCTCAATGCCGCGAATACCGAGATTTATTTATTCAATCTGTTCAAGCATAAGGAGTCGTTTGACATGGCAGGTAATAGTATAGGGCAACTCTTCCGTGTAACGACTTGTGGTGAATCTCATGGCGTTGGTCTGATGGCCATTGTGGATGGGGTTCCACCGGGTATTGAACTGACTGAAGCCGATTTGCAAAAGGATCTGGATCGTCGTAAGCCGGGCACATCTAAGTTTGCGACTCAGCGTAAAGAACCCGATGAAGTTGAAATTATTTCAGGCGTATTTGAAGGCAAAACAACCGGTACATCGATTGGTCTATTGATCCGTAACACAGATCAAAAATCAAAAGATTATGGCAACATCGCGCAAACTTTCCGTCCGGGTCATGCAGACTATACGTATACACATAAGTATGGTTTCCGTGATTATCGTGGTGGTGGTCGCTCGAGTGCTCGTGAAACTGCGATGCGTGTTGCTGCGGGTGCGATTGCTAAAAAATTCTTGTTTGAGAAATTCGGCATAGAAATTCGTGGTCATGTAACCCAAATTGGTACCGAAAAAGCAGAGAAATTGGACTGGAATGAAGTTCCAAATAACCCATTTTTCTGTGGTGATGCAGATGCTGTCCCACGTTTTGAGGCTCTCGTAACTTCACTTCGTGAACAAGGAACGAGCTGTGGCGCCAAACTGGAAATTATTGCGACGCAAGTGCCAGTCGGTTGGGGCGAGCCTGTATTTAATCGTTTAGATGCAGATATTGCACATGCCATGATGTCTATAAATGCCGTAAAAGGTGTTGAAATTGGTGATGGCTTTGGCGTTGCTGAGCAGTTTGGTCATGAAACACGTGATGAGTTAACTACGGATGGTTTCTTGGCAAACCATGCAGGCGGCATTTTGGGCGGTATTTCGAGTGGTCAAGACATTCGTGTTGCGATCGCCTTGAAACCAACAGCTTCCATTACTACGCCGGGTAAAACCATTACGATTAATCGTGAAGATACAGATGTGTTGACCAAAGGTCGCCATGATCCTTGTGTCGGTGTTCGCGCGACACCAATTGCAGAGGCGATGTTAGCAATTGTGCTCATGGATCACTTCATGCGTAACCGTGCCCAAAATGCGGATGTAGTTGCACCATTTGCCCCAATTGAACCCAAGTGAGGAAACAAAGCGCTGCTTTGTTCCGAACGCGGTTGGTGAGTAGCGTTAGCGAGTCACAGTAGATAAATAACAAAGCGTTGCTTTGTTCCGAACGCGGTTAGTGAATAGCGTTAGCGAGTCACAGTGGATAAATAACAAAGCGCTGCTTTGTTCCGAACGCGGTTGGTGAGTAGCGTTAGCGAGTCACAGTGGATAAATAACAAAGCGTTACTTTGTTCCGAACGCGGTATGGTGAGTAACGTTAGCGCGTCACAGAGGATAAATAACAAAGCACTGCTTTTTGTTCCGATGCTGTTGGTGAATAGCTTTAGCAAGTCACACTGATGAGCAAATTGCATAAAAAAACCAGACAATTGTCTGGTTTTTTTATTTCAGTAAAATAGACCCATGAAAATAAATAGCTAAAAATATGAATATACGAAAAGCTTTACTTGGTGATATTCAGCAGCTCGAAAGCTTAATGAATATAGCCTATCGGGAAAATCATCCCAAGAGTTGGACCACGGAACATCATATTGTTCGAGGAAATCGAATAAATGTCTCTCAACTCAGTCAACTCTTACAAAAAAAGGATTTTCATCTATATGTGATGGAATCGTAAAATACTCAGATCATGGGGTGTATTGGTATTCAAATGCAGGGTATGAGCTGTGAAATTGGTCATTTTGCAATTCATCCAAATGAGCAACCTTAGGGCTTTGGAAAAAATTATTGCAATTTGCAGAACAACAAGCGATGTTGATGGAACCCAATGTTGAAGAATTTGTGATGTATGTGATTGATCGGCGTTTAGAATTAATAAAATATTATCAACGACGTGGCTATAACATAACAGATGAAAATCAAGCCTATCCTCTTCATCTAGAGGTAGGTCAACCGATTTGTGAACTGACAATTAAACAATTAATTAAACGAATAAAATAAAGACCATGTGATGCATTTGATTAATTTATAAGATGAGATGAATAAAAAATCCCAAAAGAAGACATAGACTATCTTTTGGGATATTTTAGACTATTTGGGCTTAAGAGTAAGCACGTAAAAATAGTCGGTAGGCATCTGATGATTTTTGGTTTTTTAGCATATAGTGTGCGATTTCACCTTGGTTGGTATTCATAATCACCGCAATATCTTTTGCGTCACAGAATTGTTTAAGCACAGTATCTGGGATCATCACGGTATTAGAAGAATCAATCACATTTGAATTATCTAAGCGACGATAATTTGTTTGACCTATTGCAGGATAAGACAAAACTTTGCCGTCAATCACAAAAGATATTTCACTCATATCAAGCTGCTGTTGATCATAAGAATGCAGTGAAAGTGCATACTCACCTTTGTTTATTTGCCAATCAATTGCAAGTTCAGGACATTTTTGCCCAGCTTCACATAGTAACTGACCTCGAGTAATGGTCCGTTGGATCACTTTGCTGTTTTCAACGGTATTCACACCTTTTAGCTTCAAGGTTCTTGTTTCAGGTTTATTTTTAGGTACGGTAATACAACCCGTGAGTAGTAGGAGTGTGAATCCTAGAACTAAATAATTTTTCATGCGTATTTCCATGTTAGCGTTATTTTTATGAGCAATATTTATTTTGGTACATATTCACACAGAAAAACAAAAAAAGTAAAATACATCACACTTTTCTAGTTTTGTTCGAGCACTGCTTTGATATAAGTGGTTGATATTCAAATAAATAATATTTTTCAGTGATGTTAAGCGAACTTCATAGAAATTTAGATATCTTAAGCAAAATCTGTGATTTCGCGCTATCAATCTGCTCGGGATTGGTTTGTCGAGATAATTGTTCACGTGGTTTTTCACCTAAAAAATATTTGATCCGTTCGGCATTTGCACCTGATGGATGGGGAAGTCCAGCTAAAATCTGTTGATCATTTAAATAGCCTAAGCTGCTTACATAATTTAAAACCTCATCTACACCTTTGCCTAGCGGGATATAAATTGCGTTAGGAAGCTGTTGGACCATAGGAATAAAATAATCATCAATATGTTGTTTTAATAATTCATTTTTTAGCATTGCAGGTGTTGAGCCAGCATAATTTTTTCCATTGACCAAAATGCATTGCTGTAAAACCGAGCACATTTGCACCTTATCTTGATGAATGCTAAATAGCTCAGCAGTGGTCTGTATGCCTAATTGATTGTGTAATCCAATATGATCTAGCAGTTGAGTTAAATTTTTGCGAATAGGGCCACTAAAAGCACCACTATTCTTGGCAAGTTTAAGAATGTTTTCCTCAGATACTTGCTGTTCTAAGCCGACCTTTGCTGCGATTAATGAATTACGCCATTGTTGTTGGCCTGGGCAGATGCCGACGATGACCACTTTTGCATCATGATTTATGGCCTCGAATGGTGCATAAAAACTTTGAACAGGCCCCAGAGTCTTAAGAAGGAGTAAATCACTTTGGGTTAATTCTTCAATAGAATGTGTTTTGATCACAGATGCAAAGCGAGAGAAAAGCGTAGAATCCGACATAAAACTTCAATCTTTCTAGTTATAAATTTCATTTAATATTTTAAACCTTTATTTTAAAGATGAAGTATTTAGGTTTAGAAAAAATGATTTTAAATTTATAACCTAACAACTTAAATCGATATAAAAATAATATTTAACAATATTGACCCAAATAGGACTTGAGATTTGGTACAAATATTGCTCATATCTAACTAAGGCAATACCAAGATGAATGCCGAATAAAAATGAATGGATGATTGCAGGAGAGAAGCACAGATCGTGCTCGCCGAAGGAGCAAGTTCCCCCAGGAAACTCTCAGGCAAAAGGACTGTAATCATATAAAAGATCTGGAGAGAAGTAGGCTAGACCTACTCACCGAAGGGGAAGGTTCACGTTGCTTCGCAAGGAACCAAAGCTCTCAGGTAACAATGACAGATGGGGCGAACATAGGAAATATAATTTCTAAGGAGCCTATATGTGTCATATTGTTGTGATTGGTGCAGGTATTACTGGGGTAACGACAGCTTACGAACTCGGATTACTCGGTTATCGTGTCACTGTGGTCGATAAACATCTTTATCCTGCGATGGAAACGTCGTTTGCCAATGGTGGACAATTATCAGCGTGTAATGCTGAAGTCTGGAACCAAAAAGCAACGGTGGTGAAAGGCATCAAATGGATGTCACAAAAAACCGCGCCATTATTATTAAATCCAAGTTTTAATCTACACAAATATTCATGGCTCTTTGAGTTTATGGGGCATATTAAAGATTATCGTGAAAATACTCACGAGACCGTTCGTCTCGCCTTGATGGCACGTCAGCGTTTATTTGAAATAGCTGAGCATGAAAACTTACAGTTTGATTTAGAAAAACGCGGCATTTTACATTTCTTTCATAATCAACATGATTATGAGGTGGCGACTCAAGTTAATAATATGCTCTGTGAGGGTGGTTTAGAGCGTCATCCTGTGACATTAGCTGAAATCCGTGATATTGAACCTAGTCTGACAGGTGAATATTATGGTGGATTTTATTGTCCCGGGGATGCTACGGGAGATATCCATAAATTTACGACGCAGCTTGCCAAAGCAACAGAACGCTTTGATGTGAAATATATGTGGGGCTTTGAGGTGACTGATTTTGAGCATCATGCAAAAGGCGTCAATGTTCGGTTAAAAGGGAGTGATGAAAATATGGAACATCCTGATGCTGATACCATACTTGAAGCAGATGCTGTGGTGGTCTGTGGTGGTGTAGGTAGTTATGAACTTGCACATAAACTCGGTGATCGCGTAAATGTGTATCCAGTCAAAGGATATTCAATCACCATTAATTTAAATGATGAACAAAGTCAGGCCAATGCGCCTTGGGTAAGTCTGTTGGATGAAAGTGCCAAAATTGTGACTTCACGCTTAGGTGCAAATCGACTCCGTGTTGCAGGTACGGCAGAGTTTAATGGCTATAACCGAGACATTCGCGCAGATCGCATTCAGCCCTTAATTGATTGGTCAAATCGTAACTTTAACCTATCAACAGAACATGTGGTGCCGTGGGCGGGTTTACGACCAATGATGCCCAATATGATGCCTGTAGTGCATGCAGGTAAGCGTGACCATATTTTCTATAATACAGGGCATGGTCACCTTGGATGGACCTTATCTGCGGCAACAGCTGCAATGATCAGCCAGCAAGTGCAGCAAACACATCCGATTTAACTGACATATTGTAGACATCAAAAAATTGTAGACATAAAAAAAGCCTCAACGTTGAGGCTTTTTTTTATGTTTCTAAGTCATTCGAATTTGATCTTAATCATATAAACGATAAATCCCTGCAAAACGTTCACAGCCTTTTTGTTCAGTTTTTACTGAGAGTAAGGCTTTACTGTAATTGAACTGATATTTGCAGTCGTGTTCATTATCGGTGATTTGATTTTTTTGTTCGGGTGTTGTGTAAGCTAAAAATGGAATGGTTTGTGTTTCAACTCGATTGTTCGGATTACGATAGGCAATGCCTTCTATTTTGATGCTGTCTTTGCCCAGTTGATGTACCTTTAAATGTACAGGTGATGTCGCAAAATGGCCATTTTCAAATTTAAGATAATGCTGCGTTAAGCTTTGGTTCATTGAGGTATAAATATTCAAATCTTCATGGCGAAGCTCAAATTGTTGTTTAAAACACTCCAAGTTTTTGCATTGCTGAACTCGGCTATACCATAATTTTTGCGTATCTATCAGTAAGCGTATTGGGGCATCGGTAATCAACTGCGCTGTTAAAAAAAGCCCATTTAGCTTTTCACGCTGTTCTTTAAAACGGTCAGAACAATAATTTTTTTTTGCCTGAGTATTGGCATGATCGCAGTTAATTTTTTCTGCATGCGTAAACGTCGCTAGGCCAGAACCTATTAGCAGAACCAGTCCGAATTTTTTGATGATATTTATTTCAGTTTTCAACAGCATGATCGCTTATACTTTCACTATGTTGCGCTTGCCCACACTATAGCGAAATAGAAAGCGTGAATACAAGATTTCAATCATTATTTTCTCAAGGAACTCAAGCATGATAGCTCAAATTCGTATCGGTCAGGGCATGGATGTACATGCATTTGAAGAAGGTGACTTTGTAACGCTTGCTGGTGTTCAAATTCCACATACACATGGACTCAAAGCACATTCAGATGGTGATGTGGTACTGCACGCGCTTTGTGATGCATTATTAGGAGCTTTGGCACTCGGAGATATTGGTCAGCATTTTCCAGATACAGATCCAAAATTTAAAGGTGCAGATAGTCGAGTACTTTTAAAACACGTCTACCAAATGATTTTAGATCGTGGATATGTACTTAATAATGCTGATATTACCGTGGCTTGTGAGCGCCCTAAACTAGCAAAACATAATTTAGAAATGCGTCAAAGTATCGCAAATGTTATGGATGTTGAAGTTACACAAATTAGCATCAAAGCGACCACCACCGAAAAATTAGGGTTTACTGGTCGCCAAGAAGGTATTCTTTCTACTGCAACAGTACTGATTTCTCACGCAAAATGATCTGGATGGATCAGTGCATGTTGTAAATCTTGAGTTGCTTTACGGCCTTGAAGTTGTAAGGCAACCGCATGGATTAAACCTGTCCATGTTTCATTGGGTTCCCAAATTTGATGCATCAAATCTTGAGCCTTTGGCATATCAACATCCATATAGTATTGACGATATAAATACATCAAACTGCTGACACGGAAGTTTTTCGCACAGTGTAGCCAAACCGTTTGACCTTGAACCAAATGGTCAATCATATCGAGTACTAGAAGGCATTGATCATCTGAAGGGGTATCCCAAGAGATTGGAACTTGGATATAGTTCAGGCCTAGATCTAGGCAAATGCGGTCTTCATGCTCGATATGATTGGATGCATCAGTCAATGCTAAATTGATAACTGTTGAAACACCATATTCTTTGATTGTTTGAAGCTCAGAAGGAGATGGTTGTCCTGACGTTAATAAGTGTTCATGTATATATTGGAAGTTTTCAATGTGACTTAACGCATTTTCGATTTCATTCATCTGACAAATAATCCTTCAAAGTAAAACGCCATCTCGAAGATGGCGTTTTTCATTCACTTAGCGTGTCGGTAACACGTCTTTAAGTGCTTCATGCATCTCTAACAAGACTTTTTCAGTCGTATCCCAATCGATACAGCCATCAGTCACTGATTTACCATATTCGAGGTCACATAGGTTGGCAGGAATATCCTGACGACCACCTTTTAAGTGACTTTCTACCATAATACCCACGATTGACTTGTTTCCGTCAAGGATTTGTTCAGTAATATTTTTCAGAACAAGGGGTTGTAGGTACGGGTCTTTGTTTGAGTTTGCATGACTGGTATCAATCATGATTTTGCCACTAACTTTTGCTTTGGCTAATGCCGCTTCGGCATCTGCAACAGAACCTGCGTCGTAGTTTGGCTTACCGTTACCACCACGAAGTACAACGTGTGCATAAGGGTTACCACTGGTACGAATAACAGAAACTTGACCTTGGTCGCTTAAGCCCAAGAAGCTATGACCATGTTTAACAGATTGCATGGCATTGGTCGCAACGGTTAAACCGCCATCTGTACCATTTTTAAAGCCAACTGGTGAAGAAAGGCCAGAAGACATTTCACGATGTGTTTGGCTTTCAGTGGTACGCGCACCAATTGCTGACCAAGAGATAAGATCTTGGTAGTACTGTGGTGAGTTTGGATCGAGCGCTTCAGTTGCACAAGGCAAACCTTTTTCATTCAATTCAAGTAAAAGTTTACGACCAATACGTAAGCCTTTTTCGATGTTGAAAGAATCGTTCATGTCTGGGTCATTAATCAGACCTTTCCAACCCACAGTGGTACGTGGTTTTTCAAAATACACACGCATCACGACATAAATCGTATCTTGGATTTTGTCACTTAAAACTTTTAAACGGTCAGCATAATCATGTGCAGCGACTGTGTCGTGAATTGAACATGGACCAATGACAACAAAAAGACGTTTGTCATTTCCATCTAAAATATTACGTACAGTTTCACGGCCCTTAAGGACTGTTTGATAGGCAGTTTCAGTCAGAGGTAGCTCTTTTTTTAGTTCTGCAGGAGTAACAAGAGGCTGAATGCTTTTTACATTCACGTCATCAATGTCGTTTTGGGTAATAGAATTTGACTGTAAAGTATTCATTGCCGTCACTGGTTTGATTATACAAAAGGTTGTTTCGTGAGCCGAATATAACATGAATATAGCATTCAAATGTTATAAAAAAGATCAATAAGTCTCTGAAAAAAAAGTGATGAATCGGGCAGTTAATTTAAACCTGCTGACTATTCACCGTCGGTGCGATCAACATTGCAGTTGTTGGTTTTTCGACAGGTTTTGATTTTACTGGATTAATGATGAAATTCATGCCTAAAACAAACAAGGTAATGCCTAAGACTTTACGAATGACTTTTTCAGGTAAACGTGAGCTGATTAAAGTTCCGACCACAATTGCAGGAATAGAACCCACCAATAACCAACCCAATAAATGAAAATCGACATTACCTGAGCTCATATGACCCAAGCCTGCAACCAGTGTAAGAAGCACGGCATGTACGACGTCAGAGCCGATAATACGAATCATCGGTAAGTTCGGGAACATAAGTACCAAAGCCATAATACCGAAGGCACCTGCACCAACAGACGATAGGGTAACGAATACGCCTAAAATAATCCCCATGATGATGATATATGCACGCTTATTTTTAGCTTGGAAATTGATACGTTCAAGATCCGCACTCATATCATCTAACTGATCAGTTTTTCGAAATTTATTAAAGAATTTTTCGATATGACCACGGAAAATAATTGAGATCCCTGTAATCGTCAGCATAAAACCTAAAAACATGGTTAAGACGGTTTTGTAATGTGTCGATTGGCTGAGATAGTTTTCCAGTACCCAATGGGTCGCAAAAGACGCAGGGATACTGCCGACTGCAAGCCAAATGACAATGGTCCAAACGATATTCATTTTACGGGCATGGACTAAAGAACCACAAAATTTTGAAATTGCGGCATACAGTAGATCTGTACCGATCGCAATGTGGGGTTCAATTTTATATAGGCTAATCAGGATCGGGGTCATCAATGAACCACCACCAACACCGGTAATACCTACGCAGAAACCTACAATCACACCTGCCAGAATGAACTCTAAAGGACCGACCATCGCTGAATGCCAAATATCGAAAAACGTGCATATCTTATGACTAATTAATATAAGTCGTTGTCTCGATTAGTGATTTACTTGTGAAAAAAATAGATAAAGAATAATTTAATTTGGAAATTAATAAATTTTATATAAGCTAAGTTATTGATTTCGGCTTTCTCAACTGGTTGATAGTTCAAATGGAGATTATGCTGCAGTGAAATCATGTATTTAGAATATAAGGTGATGACTATCTGAAATGCATATCTAATACCAAAAAACGCACCGTAGGTTTATTTTTCTAGTCTTTAATTAGTTATTTATCGATATATGCGACTGTGAACTTAAAGTCCAGTCCTGCAAAATTTATACTCCTTAAAAAGATAAGGTTTCGCCATTATTCGAATATGAGTAGAAGGACACTAACTAGACATTTTAAACATGCGTCAGAACGACCTATTGTCACTTGGTTAAATAATGAAAGACTGCGATGTGGGGCTGAATTGCTCGAATTGACAGATTATTCAGTTGATAAACTTGCGGAAAGCACGGGTTTTAAAACCGCAGTACTATTTCGTAAATTGTTTAAGAGTAAATACGGTAGAAATCAGAACCATTGGTATAAAAAATTTTAGTTAGTAGCTAAGCACAGTGAGGAATATTTCTAAAATGGTGAATTAGAGCTGTGCAGCTTTTTTCAGGAAATCTATTAACTTTGTGAAGGACTCGTATAGAATCTATAGCTAAAGAAAATTGAGTTAAAAGGACAGACTTTTGCAAAATCGGAAACTTAAAATTGGCATCGTGGTTGGGGAAGTATCGGGGGATACATTAGGCGCCAAGCTTATCCGTAGTTTTCGAGAGCAAGGGATCGATGCGGAATTTGAAGGCATTGGTGGTCCGCAAATGATTGCAGAAGGCTTTAACAGCTATTATCCGATGGATATTTTATCGGTGATGGGGATCGTTGAAGTCTTAAAAGATATTAAAAAACTCTTTGCTGTACGTGATGGTCTGGTTGAAAAATGGACTGAAAACCCTGTCGATGTTTTTGTAGGGATAGATGCACCGGATTTTAATTTGCGTTTATCTAAGAGCATGAAGCAAAAACAGCTACCAATTAAAACAGTGCAATATGTTAGTCCTTCAGTGTGGGCGTGGCGCCAAGGCCGTGTGCATGGCATCAAGGCGAGTATTGATTTAGTCCTTTGTTTATTTCCTTTCGAAAAAGTATTTTTTCAAAAATGGCAAGTTCCGGCTGCATTTGTCGGACACCCATTGGCAAGTCAGTTGCCTTTAGATAATCCACTCGTTGCGGCTAAACACGAGTTAGGCTTAGATGAGCATCAAAAACACATTGCATTACTTCCGGGCAGCCGTCGCGGTGAAATTGAGCGCTTAGGGCCTTTGGTGCTGTCTGCCGCACAGATTTTGACGGAGCAGCATCCAGACTATGTGTTCCTGATTCCTGCAATCAATGATGCACGTAAACAGCAAATCGAATTGTTGCTCAAGCAGTATCCTGAAGCATTACAAGCCAAAGTTCGCTTGATGGAAAACACCGATACCGAATCTAAAATTGGTCGTCAGGTGATGAACGCATCGAATATTGTAGCTTTGGCTTCGGGTACAGCGACTTTAGAAGCGATGCTTTTACACCGCCCAATGGTAACCTTTTATAAGTTAAATTGGCTGACCTATCATGTGGTGAAATTGCTGATCAAAATTCCGTATTATTCATTGCCAAATATTATTGCGGGCAAAAAGGTGATTCAGGAACTCATCCAACATGATGCAACGCCTGAAAAATTAGCAGCAGAAATTGAAAGCTTGATGGATGTTGAAAAATCGCAAATTCAAGTGATGCAGCACATCACCATGCATAAACAACTGCTTTCAGGCAACAGTGAAAACCCTGTGGAAGCGATTTTAAAGCTTTTAAATTAAATAACTGATGTTACGCAGTAACATCAGGAGCGTAATTTAATTTAAATAAAAGTATGATACACGGTAACGTCATCCGCAACTGTTCGACGCAGGACTACTTCTAATCAAAAAAGTTTTTGCGATACTTTGAGTAATTTGACGCTAGTGAACGAGTTTTGTCGGTGAGGTGCATTGCACCGTAAGATGGTTTCCTTGCGAAGCTTCGCTTCTCATTTTGCCGAATGAGAAACAACGTTTCGTAAGAGTACCTCCAGCCGAAGGCTAATCCCTTTATTCAATCCCTAGATGTAAGACTCCGTCGAATAAAATTAAAAATCATTTTAAAAATGCAAAATTACTTTTATGTGCGTAACGTCAGTTAAATAAACCTCTAAGGTGACTCAGTTTTTGCGAGTTGATGCTGCTGTCGATACTGGCTCGGTGTTAGATCATAAAACTTTTTAAAAGTTTGGCTAAATGCCGTTTCAGATGAGTAACCGATACGATGGGCAATTTGCTGAATAGTCAGTTGCCCCATTTGTAAGTGCTGTGTTGCTAGTCGCAAACGATGTTGCTGCAAATAGGCGAGTGGAGATTCACCGAGCATTTGAGTGAATAAACTGGCAAATTTAGAACGTGACATGCAACATTGTTCTGCCAAGCTTTCGACGGTCCAAGCATGCTGTGGTTGTTCATGAATCGCGGCCAAAGCGTTGGATAATTCAGGATGACTCAAGGCATGCAACCAACTGCTTGAATCTGACAAGGCTGCAATATAATCACGCACACATTCGATAAATAAAATACTCACCAGATGATCCAAAATTTTGTCGCGGCCTGGACGGATCTGATGCGCTTCAACGGCCAGAAAATGTAAGCCAATTTGCAACCATTCCGGTGCGGTACTGCTCATAATGTGTGGTGTATGTAACAGCGTGGGGAGGGCATTTACTAAAGGCTTTGCCATAATGCTGTCGACATGTCCACGGATCGCGAGTACAAATAATTCTTCTGCTTCATGAGATTCGGCAGAATTTAATTCAATGGTTTTATTTCGTTGCTCTTGAAACAGTGGCGTGATGTTTATTGATTCGACCAAGACATCAGACTGTATAGATTTGCAGTGATGATTTTGCCCTGAGGGAATAAGGCAAAGATCGCCAGCTTCAAGTAAGACCTGCTCTTGATCTATATGCACAACACACTGACCTTGAATCACCACATACGCAACCATGGCGTTAAGATCTTGAAAATGAAAAGCCCAAGGATGCTTTGATCTCAAATAAATATATTCAGATCGGTGGAGATGAATATCATCAAAAATTTTACTTAAAGCATCCATATTTCAAATATTTACTCATATTAATTTTCTATTTATAGATGGTCACTATGTGTTTAAAGGTCAACATTTATCCTTAAATGCCAAAGACGATCGCATAGTTTTTTTGGACGCTTAAAACTGTTCTGGCTGCCCATATTTTACGAATATAAACACAGAAGAAGTAAATAGGGAAGTCTAGCGCATGAATGCACAAGTAAAATTAAATGAACAGCAGCTCGCTCAGTTAGAAAGCAAAATTGGTAGTATTTTAGATAAAAAACGTTATGGTTGGCTATTGAGTCCAGGTTTACCAGTCATTGGTATGGGGATTTTGGCGGGTTATCATTTTGGTCCCAAACCGACAAAAAAACTATTTGCCATGGGCGGGCCGCTTCTACTGCATGTCATTATTCCTGCACTGGATGCACTGGATGCACTGATCGGTGATGATGCCAATAACCCGACAGATGATGACATCAAAGTTTTAGTGAATGATCCCTATTATGATCGGATCGTCAAACTATTTATTCCACTGCAAATGGCAGCGAATGCTTTTGCAGGCTATGTGGTTACCCGTAAAGATGTTTCATTATTAGATCAACTTCTACTTGGGATTTCGATGGGTGCCATCAATGGTGTTGGCGTAAATACAGCACATGAACTCTGCCATCGACCACATAAAAAAGACCATTATTGGGCACATGCGACGCTCGCGCCTTTGGGCTATAGCCATTTCCGCATTGAACATCCTTATGGGCACCATAAACGTGCGGCAACGCCTGAAGATCCTGCATCTTCAAAAATGGGTGAAACCTTTTATGAGTTTTGGCCACGCACGGTATTTGGTGGAATTAAATCGGCGGTGCAGATTGAGAAACAACGCTTAAAACGTAAAGGTTTAAGTTTCTTTTCGAAGGACAATGAACTGTTTCATGGTTGGGCGATGAGTGCAGGTTTTCATGCCGCGATGCTGAAAATGTTTGGTAAAGGTGTGACACCGTATTTAGTTACACAGGCCTTTTATGGAATCAGCCTTTTTGAAATTATTAATTATATTGAACATTATGGCCTGAAGCGTGAGCAAAAATCGGATGGAAGCTATGCGCGCACCATGCCTGAACATAGTTGGAATAACAATAATATTGTGACCAATCTATTTTTGTATCAATTACAGCGACATTCAGACCATCATGCATATCCGACTCGTCCATTTCAGGCTTTAAGACATTTTGATGAAGCGCCAGAGTTGCCTAGCGGCTATGCCACTATGCTAATTCCTGCTTTAGTACCCTCTATTTGGTTTAAGATGATGGATAAACGTGTCTATGATCACTACCAAGGCGATTTAACTAAAGCCAATATTCATCCTAAACGTCGTGCAAGTATTTTTAAAAAGTTTGCAATTTCAGACGTTTAAATCGAATACCTGATGAGAAGAATCCCAAGCTTGTTTAGTTGGGATTTTTTATTGTGCGTATTATTAACCGATGCTACGCAGTAACATCAGAAGCGCACGTTGATTCAAATAAAAGAACGATACACGGTAACGTCATCCGAAATTGTTTGAGACAAGACTTATTGTAATCAAAAATGTTTCTGCGATTCTTTGAATAATTAGACGTTAGTGAACGAGTTTTGTCGGTGAGGTGCATTGCACCGCAATATGGTTTCCTTGCGAAGCTTCGCTTCTCATTTTGCCGAATGAGAAACAACGTTTCGTAAGAGTATCTCCAGCCGAAGGCTAATACCTTTATTCAATCCTTAGATGTAAGACACCGTCGCATTGACGTAAAAATCATTTTTAAAATGTGAAATTAATTCTACATACGTAACATCATTTAAAATCCCAAATTTTCTATTTGAAACTTAGTCACTTCTTAAGACAACCAATAGCGCAAAATGTGGAAAAAAATCGGTGCAGAAAAGCAGATTGAATCAATTCGGTCGAGCATGCCACCATGGCCTTGGATGAGCTGTCCCCAATCTTTTACACCACGATCGCGTTTAATGGCTGACATGACAAGACCACCAAAGAAGCCAAATATGCAAACAATAAATCCAATACATGCAGCCTGTAGATAGCTGAAGGGTGTAAGCCATGACATGGCAACACCTAGAGCAGTAGCTAAAGCAATGCCTCCGATTAACCCCTCAACAGTTTTAGATGGTGAAAGTATCGGTGCGACTTTGTGCTTTCCAAATAGCTTGCCACAGACATATTGCAAGACATCGGAGGCTTGTACCACCATGATCAGCCAGATTGCTAGCCAAATTTTTTCACCCTCAAATCCGGGAAGTTTGAGGTTTAATAGCGCAGGCACATGCGAAATACAGAATACGCTGATCATCAGCCCCCATTGAATTTTTGAACTGCGTTCTAAAAATCGCGTGGTATCTTCGGCTTTGAGTGTAGCGATTGGGATAAGAAGAAATACATACAGCGGAATAAAAATAGAATATAGCCCGTACCAGTCGATATACACCAAGTAATACTGGTAAGGGATGACAAAATAAAAAGCGATCAGCAACGGAAGATAATCACCGCGACGGGTTGGGAGTAAACTGATAAATTCACGTAAAGCAAAGAGTGAAATCAACGCAAACAGGATCACAAAGGCAATTTTGCCTAATGAAATTGCTACACCAAGTACCAACAACATGACCCACCATGCATTGATCCGCGCATTTAAATTGTCGATGACCGGTGCTGGTGCATAACCCGCTTTAAATTTTAGTATTGAGCCAATGGTTGAGGCAATAATCAAAATAACTGCAAAGATACCAAACAATACATAGGTCATTTGCGCATTGGTGAATTCCATTATTGATACTCCAATGCTTTTAATTTGAGTAATTCTTCCTGAGCGTAGTTTAAAAACTCAGTTTTACTGTGTTCATTATGGGCTTCTAAAGGTTTGCCAAAAATAACGGTAGATAATAATGGCAATGGTATAAGCGCGCCTTTAGGCATGACACGTTTTAAATTAGAGATCCACACTGGTACGATTTCAACATCAGGAAATTGATTTTTGAGATGGAATAAACCGCTTTTAAACTCTAATAATTCAACGTCATCATTTAAATTCCGAGTGCCTTCAGGAAAGAAAATAATCGAGTCACCTTGTGCTAATACGGTTTTGATCGGTTCTAATGGATCTTGATTTTGCTCTCGATTTCGCTGAATAGTGACGCCAGTAAACGTATCTTGAATGAGAAAACGTCGAAAGCCATCTTTTAACCAATAATCCGAAGCCGCTACAGGACGCGTCTTCCGTCTGAGATCTGTCGGCAGTGATGACCAAAGCAAAATAAAATCGATATGGCTATTATGATTTGCATAATAAATACGCTGTTTCATAACCGGTTTGCACCCGACCCATAGACTCCGCGCGCCCGTGAGTAGCCGCGCCCCACGACGAGTGAGAAAGGCAATATAGCGAGCAATTGAACGGCTTAAAAAATTACCTTTCATTGGTGAGTGAGCATTCCCTGAAGTGTCTAATGGATTTGGCATAGCTTCAAATTATTGTGAATTATTTATACAGTAAAAATATGCAGATGAATGCGATGTATTGCAAGCAAAGGACTACGATCTGCCATTTAAATAAAGCCAGACAACCTAACTCACGTAGTTCCCATGCGCGGCCACATTTATTTGTAGGCATTAATTTTAGGTTAATTAAGCTTAAGTCCAGCTCTTTGGTGGTTTGTTCTAGGCTTTGGGTTTGGCTGTATTCAGCGACAGTGGCTAACAGTGCCGAATCAAATTTGATTCTCAAGCTTAAATAATGCTGTATTCCTAGCAAAACTAGACAAATCAATACATATAGCAAATCGAATAGCATTACATTGCCAAACTGGATGATGAGCCAGAGCGTGAAAATGGCTGCCACATAAGCTGAGATGAGCAATCCAGTGGTGGATTGCAACAACTTTGACAGCACCACAAGTTGTAAATTCATGGTGCAAGTCCTTTAAGTTTTAAACGATAAGTATTTAAATGTTTTATTTGCGGTGCTTTAAGCACGACCCACGGACGGTTATGGCGAATAATCCGTAAAACATCTTCGACTGAATATTCAGGATGTTGTTTCAATAATAATGCGGCAACTACAGCACTACTTCGTGAATATCCCAAAGCACAGAAGACCAAGATGTTTTGTGCTTCATCATTGTTATTAGATTTTAAGAGTAGTTCTAAAGACTCTACAGCATGATGCAGCTGATTGGCCTGTAAAGGAATCAGGTCTAAACACAAGTTTTGGGCATAAGAGCACTTTGGATAAGTGGGCAATTCTGCGCAACAATCGAGTAAAGCATCATATTGTTGCATGACCTGTTTGGACGGATAGCGACCTAAATAAATATAACTCTGATTGATTTTGATGATTTTAGAATCTTCAGGATGGCGATAAGTCCAGATTCGGCTATTGATCCAAGCAAATACAAAGTAAGGCGCAAACAATATTTTTGCAGCAATAGTCATATCACCATGACTGAGTTTTTGAAAAAAATGGGGTCGATTGAATAAATATGCAAACGAAACTAAAAGCAGACTGCTTGCAGGATAGAGCAGCCAAAGCCACCAACCTTTTGCATGTGCGATTGCGCTACACAATAAGGCAGCAAACAGATAAAGGATGCCGATTTTAATGTGCTTTAAGCTTAGCCGACTTTGTTTATTTTGAACCCATGGCGCAGAGCCAGCCATCGGGAATAGCCATAAACATAAGGCACCGACCAATAAACCCGTTGGGATATCTATAAAATGGTGCTGCCAAGTGGTTAGAACTGAGAGACCAATCAAAAAGGACCAACCATCTACCAGATATTTTAGTTTGCCTGTGCTATGCCGACGGAAAAAATCCCAAAGTATCACCAGTAGCACAATGTGCAGGGAAGGTGCTTGATTAAACGGTTTATCAAAGCCCATCAAGACATCAAACCATAGGCCGAAAAAACCTGTGAGTTCGGGGCGTTCAAAGCTAAAACGTAGCGGGAAAATTAAAAAGCAGCTGATTGAAAGGATTTGTGCCGAAAATAGTCGCAGGACATGTTGTTTTAATTCAAACTTATTCCAACAAAGTAATAAAGACAATCCATAGAACAGATCAATCGACCAATAAGGCACAATACTCCATGGCCAAAGTGGAATATATTTTTCCCATTCAAAGACGATAACAGGTACAGACGCTAAACCCGCAGCGTATTGATTGGCAAAACCATAACTTAAGAAGAAAAAAGGTGCCAGAAATGCCAAACACAGTAGGCCGTATTTCCAAGTTCCTGTTTCCGTATCCAGTTTATGCATAAGATTGACCGTCCAAGCTTAAATTTTTTGTGCAACTGAAACGGTGAAAATACCAAACTCATCAATGACTTGATCGATTTTCTTGAATCCTGCTTGCTCAACCAAGGCATCCATTTCTGCTTGTGAGCGTAAACGCATGACCCATGCATCTCCTTGGCGATGTGAGGTCAGAGCACGGGCAATAAACTCTTGTTGTGGATGCCAAATTTGACCTGTGTAGATGAGATAACCATCTTTCTCAATGGCCTGACTTAAGCCGGATAAGGACTGTCTAAGTAAATCATTTTCACTAAATAATTCGTATAAACCTGAGACCACGGCTAAAGTAGGTTTAGGTTCAACACTGGCTAAAGAAGTGGTATCAAAGGCATCCGCTTCTACAAATTTGGCAATCTGGCTTAAACCTCTTTGCTCAATCATTGCTTGACCAGCTTGTACATTGATCGAGCTATAGTCTCTAAGCAGGATGGATTCAGGCTGTTGAGGCAGTTTTTGTACAGCATCTAAAATATATCGGCCATGGCCTGCTGCAATATCCATAATCCGTACCGCGAGTTGGGCATCATTTAACTTAGAAGCATATTTCGTTAATAGCGCTTCAATATTTTGTTTTCTAACGCGAATACCACGCCAACCAATCGCATTTAAATATTGTCGATCGATGATTTTACCCAGTGCATTTTGGCTTTCTGATTTATCTCTGTAGACAAAATCTAAGGTACTGCCGGAGTCATATCCTGTCTCTTCACCAATTTTTAAACCCTTGGAAAAGAGACTACCAATTTTAAGATTTTGTTTGGTTAAGCTCCAAAATGCATGTTTTAAAGAATGTTTTGGAAGCGTTGAACTTAAGGTTTCTGCTACAGCACAGCTCGGGCCAATTTTATCTGCATCTAAAAGTTTAGGTGCGGAATAGGGTTGTTTAAAACATTGTTGAATAAAGCGATGGATTTTATCTGTGGCGATTTTGCGATGTTTTTCACCCAAGGTATCATGATAAAAACCATCTAAGACGTGAAATTCCTTCATTGGATGAGGGAGTTTTTGATAAAACGCCAATTGCGGTTTTTGATGCACCACGTAGTCAGATCCCGAACATAAAACCTGTGTAGGAACAAAAATATTTTGTGCATCTTTAACGATTCGATCTGAGGCTGCATATAGACCCAGCAGCATACGGACCGATATGGCCCGAGCGATTTGCGGGTCAGTGTCATAACTCTGCGCACGTGCAGTATCGTGAGTCAACATTTTGGCTTTGACATAACTATTAATAAAAAAGTTGCCAGCGAATTTATTTATGAGTGTTAAGCCGGGTTTTGCAAAAGGCACATAGAGTTTGATGTCAAATGCAGGCGAGGCAAGGCATAAAGCACGGATTTTAGGGGCATAATCATGCACCCATGTCGCGGCTAAAACAGCACCAACGCTTTGAGCTACAATTGCTATATTTTCTGATCGAATTTGGTAAGTTTGTTCAATATGCTGAATAAAATATTGAATGTCCTGAACGCATGCAGAAAAGCTAGGTGCATCACCACGTTCACCTGGGGTATTGCCGTGACCTCGCGCATCCCAAGCGAAAAAATCAAAATCAGGCAAATTCAATTCATTAACCAAATGCGCCATTCGTCCCGAATGTTCATGGCCACGATGAAATAAGATCACCGCTTTTTTCTTACGGTTGCTTTTTAAACTGCTATTTTCCCAATGTTGATAAAACAAGGATGTTCCATCATGGCTCGTAAAGGTATGCTGAGTATTGTTATACATTGTGTTGTTCTCAAAATAATAAATCGACTGACGATCTAAACTGAAATTTATTGTGGGTTGATAATGCTATTTTTAATGCGGTTATAAATCGTGATAAATAATAAAAAGATGATAATAATCAAAATACTATTGCAAATAAGAGACAATGTATTTAAACCGAAGTTAAATATAGAAGAAGTCACGATCACGATACAGATGATACTAAATACAAAAGCACGGTCACTTTTTCCCATTGGACCATCGTAGCGACGTTCTTGACCCACTAATGGCGCCATCACACCTGTATATTCAGCAAGTATGGCGAGAAAACAGGTCAAAATTAGCAGTTCGGCTTGAATAAAAGCAAAACAAATTAAACTAAAATAGAGTGCTGAGTCAGAAATCACATCACATAATTCATTATAAAATGCACCGAGTTTGGATTGTTGGTTGAACTCACGTGCCAGCATGCCATCTATGGCATTGAAGCCCATTCGAATAAGCATCCACACGGGGAAAATCAACAGTAAAATACCAATACCGTTGTGAGAGAAATAGATATAAATAAAAAATGCCACAGCTAGCGAAATGAACATTGCCAGTAGGGTTACTTGATTTGCTGTAATACCAAGATGATGAAGTGATTTAACCAAAGGTCGAAGCAGTTTTTGAAATGCAGGTTTAAGTTGGTAGATCGAAGGCATATTATTGTTATAGCGGTATGATTTGCATGAATTTTATACGCTTGATGCTTAACTTAACAAGAATTTGAATGTTAAAGATTGTCACAAGGCTGACGATTCGCCTGTATAACGCATTAAATTTTCTTGTGTGGTGCTTGCGACTAATTTTCCATCTTGCCACATTTGCCCATGAGTAAGCCCACGTGATTGCGAGGTTCGAGTGGTATTCATGTCATAGAAAATCCAATCATCCACCCGAAAGGTATGATGAAAATACATCGAATGATCAAGGCTGGTTGCGATGAGTTCAGGAGACAGATAATTTAAACCATGTGTTTTGAGCGCCGCAGAATATAAATTATAGTCTGAATAGTATGCTGCAATGGCCTGATGTATATGAAGTTGGTCAAATTGTGCATCCAAGGCATCATGGAGTTTTAAATATTCTGCATATTGATTTTGATTTAAGACAGAAGCTTGACCGGACGGTGGCAAATCTGTCAGCACGTATTCAATTGGTTTAGATATAAGCTGAAAAGGCTGTAAAAATGTGGATAGATATTCAGGTGAAATAGATGATTGGATTTGCGCTTTATAGAATTGCTCTTCTTTGAGCATACTTGGTGGAAACTGTGGGATCAGATCTGGTTCAGGTATTTGATACTCCATACCAGTTTCGTTTTTCATATAGGATAACATCACCATATATATTGGTTTGCCATGCTGTATGGCGGTCACTTGTTGTGTAGAAAAACTATGGCTATCACGTAAATTTTCGACTTTAAATAAGACGGGCTGATTTGCATGACCCGCAGAAATAAAGTTGGCATGTAAAGAGTGAAGTGGGAGTGTGCAGGTATAGGATGCACTGATTATACTCTGAGCAAGTAATTGTCCACCAAAAATATGGCCACCAAACAGAGGTTTACTTTGTGCTAAAAAGTAGCCCTGATCTTTGGGTACTACAGATAATAATTGGATGAGGTCTTGAGTTAGCGTTGTCATATTTTTTAAAATTTTTGCTTTGTTTAAATGTATTCAACTCAAACTTATTGCACAAGTCGTGTTCATGAAAAATATAAAAGTCTTCGCCAGTCTTTCGAGAATAGGCTTATAATCGAGTTTTCTTAGTTGTCCGAATGGAATGACGAAAAAGCGATGACACCTGCATGTAAACTCTTAAAATCTAATAAAATCGACTTTACAATTCATGAATATGATCATGACCCAGAAGCAAAAAGTTTTGGTTTAGAAGCTGCGGAAAAACTTGGTTTAACGGTCGAAGAAGTCTTTAAAACCTTGATGGTTACGGACGATAAAAATTACTTTGTTGCCGTATTGCCAGTGGAATATCAGCTGAATTTGAAAAAAGTGGCCACAGCATTTGGCTGTAAAAAACTCAAAATGGCTGACCCAAAAGATGCAGAGCGTTTAACCGGTTATTTGGTTGGTGGTATTAGTCCAGTTGGACAGAAAAAACGCTTAAAAACTGTGATCGATGCTTCTGCACAGAACTTAGCTAAAATCTATGTGAGTGGCGGTAAGCGTGGTTTGGATATTGGTTTAAAACCCGAAGATTTAGCAAAAGTTTTGGGCGCAAACTTTGCTGATGTGATAGATGTCTAAACGGAGTTTATGATTCCCTAAAATCAATTGAATTTAGTGGTGTTACTCACAATATTATCCACTATTCCCAAACCACTAAAATAACAAAAGCCGCATTGAGCGGCTTTGTGGTTCGATAAAGCATCAAGTGTCACGGATTTATTGGACATGGTGCAGCTTTTTATATTCGATATACAGGGTACTAAATTTAGGATTGTAGGCTAAATTTGATTATTAGTAGGTATATATATGGTGCTTCTTGAATTGATATGAGAAATACCGAGCGCGCAGAAATTGATGCCAGATTTGATGTGAAATGAGGGTTGGCAGCTTTGCATATATATTAATAATGTTGTAAACCAACCATGGGCTGGTTTTTTTGCATTACATTTGGGATTTGTAATTATTTAAGATAGATTTTCTACCGTCAGGAATAGTTTCTATTTCATAGAGCGACTCATATATTTCTTTGTCTTCTGGAGCTTTTTTTGAGTCCACAAGCAGCTTTAATTTAGATTTATATTCTGTTTTACCTGCATGGAATAAGCTCGCATAGTAAGCCCATTCTGTTTGGTCGTAATAGAGATCATTTTTGGGCATATTATCTAACTGTTTTTTATATAAATTAGCGTTGTATAAATAACAGTCTTCAATATCCTTTTTTGGTTTGTTTAAAACTTCAATGAGTAAACATTGAAAATTTTTCATATTGGTTGTTTCTTTTTTTTCTAAAATTCTATTTGTAATAGCAAAGGCTTCTTCATAATTGCCAAGACGTATATTGATGTTTAGTGAAAGGTTATTTTGTTCATTCTCTGAGTTAATTTTAGAAATTTTAGGTAGAATTTTTTTGAGCTTTTGATTGGTTTTTTGAGGGTCCAGTTCACTTTGAGATTGAATTAGTATCTGATTATATTCATTGATGATTTCTTTACTTTCTGGAGAAAGCTCAGCATCAGCTCTAGTTGTTGAGCTTTGTGCAGGGGAGGCTGTTTCACTTGAATTACCACAAGCTGAAAGTGGAAGGATTGATAGTAATAATGGAAATATTATTTGTTTCATTAGTTTACACGCTTAGCTGCTGAATTTAGTTTAAAAGTATATTTCTAATATGGAGGAATAGGAGTTACGTATCCCACACTATCTGCTGGTTTCACTGCGTATCCTAATGTTAATTCAACCTCAACGAGTTGTAAGTTTGGCTCTGGTAAAGTGATATTGCAACTTCCAAGTGATGCTTTCTTTTTATCTGTATCCCACTATTGGAAGTAGTTGTAAGCTCATCTGGAAACAGGTGGGCTTTTTTGTTGTTTTCAGAGTTAGCTTTGAGTAACGAAAATGTTTGTAGTCGCAGAAGTAGAATTTAGTAAAACTTCATGTTTAGAGGTTGATTCATTAATAGCACTTAAAGGTGTTTAATTATAAAAATACTTATAAAAAATAGGTATTTAAAATCCGACTAAAATAGTTGTATTTTAATTTAAAAGCTGTAATTTGAAAGTGTGATCAAATTAAGAGACAACAAAATGCCTTATTCAAATACTAAAGCGATTATTGAGCAAATCTATAATTTTGTATTAGAAAAACACAGTTTAGCATCTAAAAGTCGATTTATGCAGTTATCGATCTTCTTTAGAGAATTGCATGAAGGGGATGACTCAAAATTTACCGCAGATAGGTCTTTTTATTACAAAGGAATCTTTAACAACAGAGAAAAAAGTATATTTGCGAATGCTGCGCCAGACTTTTTTGATAAGCACAAGTTTTTGGATTGGGTTGTTAAATCAATTGATTGATTTCAACCAAATCGTTGGAGTACATAATTCATGCTGTATAACCAGTCTGAATAGAAGATATTGATCAGAAATCAGTAGGTGTTTGTTATGAAATACATGCTAATTGGCAATAAGGATGTATGGCCAGTATGGTGTTAGTTAAAGTCTTCAATGATTAAAATTTAACTGCACATTTCGTTCCTTGATTTAAATAAAAGCTTGGTTAAAAGCAGAATATAAAAACCCATGTAAAAGACATGGGTTTTTAGTTTAAGTTGCACAATGTGATAATTCGGCTAAAAAATAAGCAATATGATTTATTTGTTCAATGCTAAATGAGAACATTATCATTTAGTTCCATTTCAGAAAATTGTATAAATAAAAACAGAAAAGTTCATATTAAAAAAATTAATTTTTAAATACATAGAGATAAGACCAAATTTGCAATCCTGTAGCAAATTTTCACAAAAATGCAATTATTAACAATAATGATTATCATTAACATGGTTTCACGCTGGCCAGCGTACTAAGCATTATTTGCACAGTTAAAGAAACATAATTACATGACAAAGCTTGGAAAAGCTTAAAAATAGAGGATATGGTCAGATGAAAGAGCTTGCTAATCGCTTGGCGATGCAGCATCTTGTCAATGCATACTCACAAGAAACCGGTAAAGGTATTTTACTGGAAAAGTATCAACAGAATTCATCACAATTGACGTTTAGCCAAGGCTTGACGTTGTTATGCATCCCTTTAGATTGCATTCAATCACAGTTATTTGTACCACTATCTTATGTCAGCCTTGTTGGTAGACATCGTCTTGCAGATCTCCCACACGTCTTTAACAAGGGACAGAAACAGTCATTTAGTATCACCGCGATCGCGAGTTTATTACTTGAACAGCTCGTACAAGAGTCAGGTCATACACTGGATACTTCATCATTATTAGAACGTTGGATCGAAAGTCGTGAAGCGCTTATTCAATTTTTGACACTACGTGAACATGATTTTGAGGCTTTGGTCCAAGCGGAACAAAGTTTCACTGAATCGGAACAAGCTTTAATTTTAGGGCACAGCATGCATCCTGCACCGAAAAGTCGGGTCGGTTTTGTGCATGAAGATTGGGAAAGGTATTCGCCAGAAGCCAAAGGTCTCAGCCAACTGCATTATTGGTTGGTGGCTCCAGAATATATTCAAGAAGGTTCAGCTTTAGATCAAGCTGTATCAGCGCAATTGAAAAGCGAATTGCAATGGCATTTATCAGAAACAGATCAAGCACTACTGAATGCTTATTCGCATTATAAGTTATTGCCTTTGCATCCTTGGCAAGCACGTTATTTACAGTCAAAATCATGGTTTAAAAGTTTAAAAACCAAATTAAAAATTATCGATTTTGGCGAGAAAGGTTGGGCATTTTCCCCAACGACTTCGGTACGCACCATGGCAAGTTTTGCAGCGCCGTGGATGTTAAAACCATCACTTTCTGTAATGATCACCAATTCAATCCGAGTCAACCTTGCCAAAGAATGCCACCGTGGTGAAATGACCCATCGACTTTGGCATTCAAGTCTCGGTGAACGTATTTTACAACAATGCCCAACGCTCAAAGCGGTGAATGATCCTGCGTGGATGGCATTGAGCATAGATGATGAAATCGTCGAAGAAACTATTTGCATCTTCCGTGATCAGCCTTTCAGTGAAAAGCAGCAGGTGAGTTGTATTGCGTCATTGTGCCAAGAGCATCCTGCACAGCCGAAAAGCCGTTTTAATGCCTTATTTGAACAAATCGAAAAACAACAACCTGAACTTGATCAAAGCGCCATTGCGATCAATTGGTTTAAACAATTCTTAGCTATCAGTCTAAAACCATTAATGTATTTGTACCATCAATACGGAATGGCCTTTGAATCACATCAGCAAAATGTCTTACTTGAGCTTGAAAATGCAATGCCTAAATATCTATGGCTGCGTGACAATCAAGGCTTTTACTATATCGAAGAACTAGCAGGTGAGGTCTTAAGCGCATTTCCAGCGTTGCAAGAAAAAGCGCATGCCGTGGGTTCCAAAGCCTTTGTCGATGAGCGCTTTAGCTATTATTTCTTTGGTAATACTTTATTCGGCATTATCAATGCAATTGGTGCAACTGGATATGTCACAGAGCAAGTGTTGATATCAATATTGCAAAATGAACTGTTGGACTTACATCGGGCATATCCAGAAAGTTCATTGATTCATTCATTACTTTATCAGCCGACCTTGCCGTATAAGGGTAATCTGTTGACGCGCTTGTATGAGCTGGATGAATTGATTGCCCCAGTCGATCAGCAATCGGTTTATGTACAGTTGCCAAATCCTTTATGTGTGGAACAGAAGGATGTGCAATATGCTTGATTTTATTGGGATAGGCTTAGGGCCATTTAACCTTAGTTTGGCGAGTTTGCTACATAAGCAAAATCATTTGCAGTATCAATTTTTTGAAAAGAAACCACAGTTCGACTGGCATGCGGGTATGCAATTGCCCAATACAGTACTGCAAGTGCCGTTTATGGCCGATCTGGTTTCCATGGTCGATCCAACCAGTCCTTTTAGTTTTTTAAATTACTTAAAGGCGCAGCAGCGTTTATACAAATTCTATTTTTTAGAACAAGCTCAGATTCCTAGACGTGAATATAACCATTATTGTCAATGGGTTGCAGACCAACTAGAGCATATTCAATATCAATCAACCGTAAAAGCCATTTATGCCCAAGAGCAAGGCTTTGAAGTCATGGTTGAGCAAGATGGACGTTTTAGACGTTATCAATGCCGAAATTTGGTCATTGGTTCGGGTAATGTTCCGCATTTACCACAGTGTCTAAAAGACATACAACAGCAATATCCGGAGCGCTGCTTACATTCTGCAAATTATTGCAATGCAGCGTTAAATCACTTGAAAGGGAATGTGGTTGTACTGGGATCAGGCCAGTCTTCGGCCGAAGTCTTTATGGATCTGTTTGATCGTCAATATTTGCAGGATCAGACGACAATAGCGCAGTTTAAATTGCATTGGCTGACCCGTTCTAATGGGTTTTTCCCGATGGAATATGCGCCGCTTGGTTTAGAGTATTTTAGTCCGGATTATACTACGCATTTTTATCAACTAAGTCCTGAAAATAAAGCCGAACTATTGAAGCAACAAAGTTTGTTATATAAGGGCATCAGTGCAAAAACCATCCGTGATATTTACCAAAAACTATATCACCGGAGTATTGGTCAAAATATTCAACAGACGCATTTACATGCTCAGGTGGGTTTGGTCGATGCCGAGCCTCATGGTGCGGGCATCCGTTTGCAGTTTCAGCATAAAGTCACGGCAGAACAATTCTATCTGGATGCGGACTTTGTCGTGGCTTCAACGGGATATCACAGTCCAGAGTGGCAATATCTCAAATATCTAAAACCACTGATTCAATGTGATGAATTCGGTCGCTGGAAAATCAGTCAGGACTACCGCGTACAGCATGACGCTGTTGGGGAGATCTTTGTTCAAAATCAGGAAATGCACAGCCACGGCGTAGGAACACCAGATTTAGGGCTGGGTGCTCACCGTGCAGCGATCATTGCCAATCAATTATTGGGTTTTAACTTATACGATTTGGGTGATCAAGCGCAAAGTTTCCAACATTTTTCACCCAGTGATAATGATGAAATGCACAGTATGGGCATTGTGAAGAAATCAGCGCCAACCAATATCCAAAGACCAATATCCGTAAAAAAAACCATTGCCAACTATGCAATGAACCGCAATACGACCATGCCGAATAAGCAAGAACAGAATACGGTTAAACTCGAGAAATTATAATGACATTTGCAAAATTACAGATAAATCAAACGCAGTGGCGCCGTGCAGGGCAAAGACTGATTGAAATGGCGATTGCTGAATTTTTATATGAAGAAATTATTCAGATTCAGCCAGTGGAAAATAACACTTGGCAACTCAATCTGGATGACAAAACGTATCAATTTGACGCGACGCAGTTTCTGCTTGGGCACTGGCGTATTGTTGAAGGGAGCGTTCGAGAGTTAAGTGAATCGACAACAGAGCCTGCATGGAATCTGCATGAATTTATTCGTGCTTTTTCAAATCAAGCTGAGGTGAAACCATTTACCAAGGCCTATTTGATTAAAGAGATGAACAATACATGGTTGGCTGAAGCACACGTTTTTGATGAACAGCGATTGCTGAGTCAGGCTGTGCTGTCAGCACCGCACTATCAAATTGAAGGCATGTTGCGTGGACACCCTTGGCTCATTATGAGTAAAGGCCGTATGGGCTTTGGCTATGATGATTATTTAAGCTCCGCACCAGAGATTTCTCCAACGGTTAAAGTTCTGTGGTTAGCTGTTCATCGTGATTTAGCTAAGTTTCGTTCTACCGAGGCTTGGGATGCGCAAAGCTTATATCGCCATGAATTGAATTCTGCGCAATTACACGATTTTCAACAGCAATTGGCGGACAAAGCCTTAAATGCTGCTGAGTATTTCTTTATTCCTGTACATGCATGGCAATGGCATCAGTGGTTAATCCCGACCTATGCCAATGAAATCGTTGATCAGCGCATTGTCGAATTGGAAATTGGACAAGACGACTATGTGCCAATGCAATCAATTCGTACTTTATGCAATACCAGTCATCCTGAACGGCATTATGTGAAGTTACCCGTCAGTATCTTTAATACCGCGGTATATCGAGGTCTGCCTTCAAAACGAAATTTGGCTGCACCGGCAGTGACCGCGTGGCTGAAGGACATTCAACATCAAGATGTAGACCTGCAAAAAACACAGGTAGCATTTTTAGGCGAAGTTGCAAGTCTCACATTACAACAGCCATGTTTTGATCAGATAGATGGTGCACCTTACCAATATAAAGAATTGTTTGGTTGCTTATGGCGTGAAAGTGTCGAGCCTTGTATCGGTGAGCATCAATTAGCACTTTCCCAAGCAGCATTGTTGCATCGAGACATAAATGGTCGGTCTATTTTATATGTGTTGATTCAGGCTTCAGGTTTGACGCCTTTGCAATGGCTGAAGCGTTTTGCTGAAGTCTGCGTAACACCACTACTGATTTGCTTATACAAATATGGTTTAGCTTTTTCTCCGCACGGTGAAAACACCATGTTAATCCATGAAAATGGTTTACCGAAAAAAATGGTGCTGAAGGACTTTATTGATGATGTCAATTTAGTTGATGAAGATTTTCCAGAACTCGAAAATTTACCACCCGAAGGGCAAATTTTACTGCGCCATCCTGCTGAAGAACTTAGTCACTTTATCTTTACAGGTTTATTCATGGTGCATTACCGCTATATCTGTAATGTCTTCCTTGAAGATTATCCAGAGCATACAGAACTTGAATTTTGGCAGACCATCTCCACCGTGATCGATGAATTTCATCAGGCGCATCCTGAATTGGCAGATCGTATTGAAAAATTCAGTATGTTCCGTCCAAGTTTCGAGAAAATTTGTCTGAACCGAGTACGACTGTTTACCACCAGTTATAACGACGAAGCAGAACGACCAGTACCTGTATTTTTAGATCCAATTGCAAACCCTGTAAGTCCAAACACTTTAAATCAGTGGGCGAAACAACTGCATATTGCTAAGCAGAAAATGACAACCAACCGTATTGCGTCATAAGCAGATTTTTGAGCTAAGAACAGAAAATATTAAACAAACTTAAAGGACGAGATCATGACAACGTTATCACGACAACTACCTGATTTTTATGAATACTATGAGAATGAGACGCAATACTACTTACGACAAATGCAATATCCAGAAGATATGGCTTTGGTTCATAAATGGATGCATGAACCGCATGTGATTCCACAGTGGCAACTCAATAAGTCAGAAACTGAACTAAAAGTGTATTACGAAAAAATGCTGGCAGATGATCATCACCGAATTTTGATCGTAGGGGTAGACGGTGAAGATGTGGGCTACACAGAGATTTACGAGGGAAAACGGGATCGTTTAGGTTTGTACTACGACGGTGACGAGCTAGATCTAGGTTGGCATTTGTTATTTGGTGAAAAGTCCGTTTTTGGTAAAGGCTATTTACGTCCCGTCATGCGTTTATTGAGTTTTTATATCTTTGAAAATGCCGCATCAGCCAAGATTGTGGGAGAGCCTGATCATAGTGTGAAGCCTTATGCCGTCGTAGTTGAAGACATGTGCTATGAAGCGCAGCGCCTAATCCCAATGCCTGAAAAGACTGCCATGTTGTATTACTGCTTTAGAGAAACTTTTTATGCAAAATTCGGTCATTACTTAAACGACTCCAAGGCATTTCAGCATCAGCAACTAGCTAAGGCGGTGTCATGAGTTATCGCTGCACCCATATGCACATACTGGACATGCGCTTTTCAGCGCATGTTTCAGTGGAAGAGTTTGAACAATGGTTGACTCAAGTTGAGCGCTTTTTTCTGAAAAGTCAGCGCTTTGTTTTGGTTATGCAAACGGCTGAGGGAACAACTTTTCCTGAAGAATATCGGCAAATACAGGCCGTTTGGTACAAGAAGTTTAAACATCTCTTTTTTCAATATTGTTTGGGTCTGGTGCGTATTGCGCAAGATCCAGATGACTTCAAACGTTTAAACACACCCGCACTGCATGCAGCGTGGCGTGTGCCTTATTACGTTTCATTAGAACAGTCTGATGCGCTGCAATGGGCAGTGCAGAGGTGGATATGCAACAACACTCAAGAAAATTAAATCATGCAATTTCACCATCTCAAATTTCAGTCCTGAGTTTGAGCGTCGTGATCATTTTGTACTTAGCACATGCATTACCTTTGTATTTTTACAATGTGGCTTTGCCTGCCATTTTACGACATCAAGGGGTAGATTTACGCTGGATCGGCATGTTATCGCTGCTTTATATTCCATGGGCATTCAAGTTTTTTTGGGCGCCTTGGATCGATCAGCTCTATGTCAAAAAACTCGGTAAACGTAAAACATGGTTGTTGTTTACGCAAATCGCATTGGTACTGGGGGTACTGGTTTTAGCCTTTACGCAGTTTTCTTATGGGCTGACTTTATTTGTCATTGTTGGTTTATGGATTTCAACGTTTGCGGCAACGCAAGATATTGCGATTGATGGTTATACGGTAGAGAAATTTACCGAAGGCAATTACCGTCTGGGCAGTATGGCACAAAGTATTGGGGTGGCCGTCGGTAGTATGCTCGGTGGCGCTGCGACTTTATGGATTTACCAATATTGGGGTTGGCAGTCAGCGCTCACAACTTTAGCGCTGCTGACATTTTTAACCATGTTTGCTGTGTTTTTTATTCAAGAAGAACCAGAAACTCAACTTGCCAAAGCCAAACCAAGCCTACGACAAGCGTTTAAACGACCTGAGATTCGTTGGGCCTTGCTGCTCATTGTTTGTTATCGCGTGGTGGAAGCACCCGCTATGGCAATGCTGAATCCCATGTTGATCGATCAAAAATGGTCACTGTCTCAGATCGGGGTGTTGATGTCTGTGGTCGGTGCCGGTGTTGGTCTGATTGCAGCCGTTAGTGCAGCTATGTTGCTGAAAAAAATCAAAGCGACGCAGTTGTTGGTCTGGGCAGGATGGTTACGTACATTGCTATATGCCGTCATTGGGACAGCCGTTGTGTTGGGGTGGTTGAATCAATGGCATCTGCTTTTAGGTGTATTTGTTGTGCTGATGCTAGCCATTCGTTATATCGCCATGACATCACTCTATGCCTATTTCATGCAGACCAGTTCTAAAGAACAGGCGGGTACCGATTTCACCATATTAGTGTGCTTTGAATTGCTCGTTTACTTCATTGGCGGTGCATTTTCAGGCTTTCTCGCAAAATCATTAGGCTATGGACATTTTTATCTAGTACTGGCAATCGGCTCAGTAATCAGTGTCTTACTTAGCCAACGCATTGTTTTAAAAACACAAAATTTAAAAACTCAAACACTTCCGACTCAATCGGAACTCTAAGAAATGGAAAAGAATATGAAACGTTTAGCTCTACCGATGCAATTGACTTGTCTCAGCCTTGCAATTTGCACTCAGCTTTATGCACAAGACGTCACGACAGACACTGCACAAAATACAGCAGTTGAAACACAAACTACAGAAGCTACTAAAATGGCACCGATTGTTGTGACGGCAACTCGTTCTGCGAAAAGCATTGCCGATATTGCGGGTACGGTGTACAGCATTCCTAAAGAAGAAATTGAAAAACAAGCCAATGCAGGTAAAAGCACAGCTGATATTGTCGGTTTATTGGTGCCATCACTGACTCCATCAAGTGGTACAACGTCTAACTATGGGATGACCATGCGTGGACGTGTGGTGCAATACATGATCGATGGTGTGCCGCAAACGGGATATCGTGATGGATCTCGACAACTGGCAAGTATTAGCCCGTCGATGATTGAACGAATTGAAGTGGTCTCAGGTGCAAGTAGTATTTATGGTTCAGGTGCAACAGGCGGTATTATCAATATCATCACCAAACGAGGTGGATCGGAACCGCTGAGTTTTGAAACGAAAGTCGGTGTCACTTCTGGTAATAATTTTAAGTCTGATGCGCTAGCTTATGAAGCTGCACAAACCATGAACTTTAATCAAGGCAATTTACGCGGAACTTTAGGTGCAAGCTATACCAAACGTGGCGAAATACAGGATAGTCATGGCAACCGTATTGGACCTGAAATTGCACAAACAGACCGTCAAGATACCGACACTTTAGATCTAAATGGTCGTGTCAGTTGGAAAATTTCCGATGGTCAAACGCTGAGTTTTGGCGCGCAATATTATAATGATGAGCAAGATAGTGACTACGGCCCTGACTATGGTCCAAATTTAAATGCGCTGCGCTCACAGCCCGTGGGTGGCAAGCTGCCGTTGTCTTTAAATGCGGTAAAAGGCTTACAACTTGCCGAACAACCCCAAACTGAACGTTATAGCGTCAACGCACAATATGAAAATCAAGATATTTTAGGGCATCGTCTAAATGCTGAAACGTATTATCGAAATGAAAAGGCACGGTGGTTCCCATCTGCACGTCAAATGGCACCTGAACTCTTCTTGGTGTATCAGTCAGAAACCGATATCGATGTTTTAGGCGCGCGTGTTGCTCTACAAAAAGATCTTAACTTAAATGGTCGTGAACTGGGGCTAACCTATGGTGTGGACTATGAAAATGAAAAAGATCAACAAAATATCCAAATGTATGACAGTGCTACATTTATTCAAAGTAATGGTCTGAGTTATCAGCCGTTTAACTATTATGCCTTTGGCCCAGATGTTGAAACAGAAAAACTTGGCGTATTTGCCCAAGCGCAATATGAATTAACCGACCGTCTTGGCTTACAGGCCGGCATTCGCCATGAGCGGGTAGAGAGTGATGTCGATTCATCTGTGCCTTATATGGAAGCCATTACTGAAGATTTAACCCCAGGTTATGTGGCGAAAACACTGAATGGCGGCAAAGTAAAACATGATGCAACGCTCTTTAATGTTGGCGCGGTGTATCACTTAACTGATGCACAGCAAGTGTTTGCGAATTTCTCACAAGGTTCAAACTTGCCCGATGTGCAACGTATGCTGCGCGATGTGCCAGCAAATTCTGTGATTAATAGCCAAACCATTGACCCGATTAAAGTCAATAACTATGAACTCGGTTGGCGTGTACAAAATGCCGGTGGTTTAAATGCAGGAGTGACGGCTTTTTATAATGACTCAGATAAAAGCCTGAAATTTGGTGCGCCGAATTACACCATTGATGTTATTGATACCGATGAGCGTATCTATGGTGTCGAAGCCAATGCCAGTTATCAAGTTCAACCAAATTGGACGGTTGGGGGCACAGTTGCATATACCACGGGCCAATTTAAAAATACCCAAGGTGACTGGCAAGAGTTGGATGCTATTCGTGTAGCACCTTTAAAAGGAACAGCATTTTCAGAATGGCAATTTGATAATGACATGAGCCTACGTGTTCAAGCTTTAGCGATTGGCGGTACAGACAAAGCCCAAAAAGACGCTGTGAAATATGGATATGCTCCAGCAGCGGCAATTAAAGGCTTTGCAACGATGGACGTGATTGCCAATGCAAAAGTAGGACCGGGTAATGTGGGCTTTGGTGTCTACAACGTGTGGAATACGGATTATAAGTCGGTATACAGCCAGTCGGTTGAAACTGTCTATGGCCCAATTTCTAGCCTAGCAGCTCAAGGTCGTACCTACGGTTTAAGTTATACGGTGAAATACTAATTTAAATCCTGAATCGGGTTTAAAGCACGGTATCGTGACTTACAAAATAGAGGTGGCTTAAGTCACCTCTATTGTTTATAACGTAGCCATTAAAAATGGATAACAAAAATAATGGATCGAAATAGCAAACTGTTTATTGCTGCCAGTCTTGCCAATGGTGCAAGTTTCTCGATGATATTGCCGCTGTTGGCGCCATTGGTTCGAGAGTTAAAGCTTTCTGAACTGCAAGGCGGAGCAATGGTTTCCGTCGGTGCGCTGCTGATGGCTATCGGTGCGATTTACATTTCAAAAAATCAATCCAAGTTTTCGATTTATCAACTGTTGAGTATCGGTTTTGTGGGCATGGCTGTGACATGGGGGCTATTTACAGCCGTGTTGATGTATGGCCTTACTGTTCAGATAGGGATGTTGCTGCTGTTTAGTTTATTGATGTTGTCACGCGCAGCGACTGGGGTATTTATGGCGATGCCACAGATTGCCTTGCAAACTTATGTGATGACTCGTTTTAACAATGAGCAGCAGCGTTCACAAGCAATGTCAAAATTCGGTGCATTAAACAGTGCAGGCGTGATCATTGGTCCATTTCTAACCACCTTGCTGCTGGGCTTTGGTGGAATCATGACGCCGCTTTGGGCAGCAATCATTATTTTAGCGTTGATTTCTGTGGTCTTGGTGTTCAGCTTTGACCGACATACCGAACAGCATAGCGTTGAAAAGCCAGTGACAGAAAAGCATGAGTCACCATCTACAGATTTGAGCATTCAGCAATGCTATCCATGGTTAATGTTGGGATTTAGTCTCTATCTTGCCATCGTGACCGTAAATTTAACGGCCGGGTTTTATATTCAAGACCGCTTTAATATGACTGCTGCAGAAGGCGCAGTGCATTTTGCAGAATGTTCTCTCGTCGTAGGTATTGCTTTGGTGATTATGCAAACGCTTATTTCTAAGTATTTAAATTGGTCCGTATATCGCTTACTGTGGGTTGGGCTGTTTAGCATGGTAGCAGCCTTGCTGATTTCGGTTTTCACCAATGAATTACGGATATTTCAAGCCACGTACCTGTTATATGGTATATCGGTTGCGTGTTTAATCCCTGCATTTACAACGGGTGCAGCGCAAACGGCGCCCAGTGCGTTACAGACCAAGGTGGCAAGTTGGTGTACAGCCACTCAGGCTTTGAGCTTTGTTGTTGGGCCATTGATTAGTACGGGTTTATACCAGTGGCACAAAGAATTTCCGTATTATTTTTTATTTTTAGTGATGCTTGGTTTAATCGTATTCTTTTTATTTCAAGCCAAAACTCAAACCGTGAAGCGAGTGACTGAGTGAAATTGCAGTGAATTGTATATTTACAGCAATAGATCACTGTGTAGACCGTACCATCCTGACAATCGTGAGTTTTGATTACATGATGTTACTTGATCGGTGATTGATCTTACAAAATAGATGTTTAAAGCAAGTACTTTGATTAAAAAATAATCACAATTGTTTCATTAATTCTCAAAGTACTGAATCAATAGTTTTCTCCGTTATTCTTTTCACATAAAAAATAACGGAGGTTAAATGCTTAAATTTAATAATGATTTGGTTCTGGGCGCCATTTTTGATATGGATGGAACAATGTTTGATACTGAACGTTTACGGTTTCAAACATTGAAACAGGCATCTCTTGAATTGACCGGGGTTGAGTTTTCCGAATCTTATCTGATGAATTGTTTGGGGCTAAGTGCACAAAGCGCGCATCGATTGGCCCAAGCCGAATATGATGAAAACATTCCATACGCAGATATTCGCAAACGCGCAGATGAATTAGAGCTGGAGCATGTTCGTCAGTTTGGTGTACCGATCAAAAAAGGCTTGGTTCAAGTATTAGAACGCTTACGCAAGTCAGGACTGAGGATGGCCGTCGCAACATCGAGTCGCCGTGCAATCGCAGAAGAATATCTCATCAATGCCAATGTGTATAAGTTCTTTGATGTCTTAGTCTGTGGCGATGAAGTTGAAAATGGTAAGCCACATCCTGAAATATTTATGCGTGCTGCCGCAAAGCTGAATTTAAATCCTGCTGATTGTTTGATGTTTGAAGACTCGGAAAATGGTGTGACTTCGGCCTTTGACGCTGGCGGTATTACCGTACTGTTTAAAGATATTAAATCGCCCAATCAAAACATGCTGTCCAAAGCCAAATATTATTATGAATGTATGTATGACTGTTTGACGGAACTTGACCCGTTCACTGCGCATTTAGAGATGCCGCATGTGCAAGAGGCTTTTCCACAAACCCTTAATCAGCTCACTGTTGGTATTCATGGTTTTGGGGCGATTGGTGGTGGTTATTTAGCACAAATTTTGTCGCATTGGGATGGTTATACTCGCCCGAAAAAAATCTATGCATCGACTCGTAACCCTTTATATCGCTCTGCGGTCAATGCATTTGGTACCTATTGTATTCGCTATGGTCAATTGTCTTATGACGAACGCATTGAAAACATGGCAGTCATTGATGCTGAAAATATTCAGCAGATGCAAGAGATGTACACAGAGTCGAGTTTGGTTGCCATCTGTTTGCCTGAAAAAGCGATTGCGGAAGAAGCCAATACCATTGCACAAGGCCTGTATGCACGACATATTGCACATGATGAGAAAGCCATCGAACCCCTAACGATGCTCATTATTTTGAACAAAGTCGGGGCAAAACATTTATTAATGACACATTTAAAACAGGCTTTAACTGAGCTTGCTGGAGCGGTTGTTGCAGAGAAAATCATGCAACAACACTATTTTTGCGATACCGTGGTCAACCGCATGGTATCTAAGTTAAGTGACCAAAACTTATATCGTCAGCTCCGTATAAAATATAATATTTTCAAACAATTTCAATTGGATGAAGTTGAAGTGGATGCTCAATTAGACTTAGAAGATGCGACGAAATTAAATCCTGATCAGGAACGTCAAGCCACTTTATATGTTGAGGATATGCGCCGAAATTTCCACCCAAGTCATATATTGCAAAGCATGGATTTAATTTTATTTAACGCAGAATCTGACATGCCGATCTATGTAGAAAATAACAGTCCTTTGTTAGAAAAAATGCGTCAAATGATTTTGGTCGATCATATTGAAGATATTCAGCTAATCAAAAATCGCTTATGGAATGGCGTACATGCCATGTTGGCTTGGCAATCTGCACTGTTCAATCATCAAACCATAGGTGTGGCACTTGCAGATCATCGTGTTGATCAATTTATGCATGAACTCATTGACGAGGTGCAGGCTGGTTTAGCACGATGCTTACCTAATCGTGCTTTTGATTTAACACGACTGGCAGAAAGCTTTATAAACTCTTGTGAACATGCGTATAAAGACCCATGTGCGCGTGTGGCACGAGATCCTTTACGTAAACTTGCAATTAATGAACGAGTGTTGGGCTCGTTGGCGACCAATGTGAAATATGGACTGGAGACAACACATCTACAACAAGGGATTGTCTATGGTTTGATGTATGCCGTGAGTGTAAATCAATGTACGATGGATCAGGCTATCAACTTTATCCAGTTGCAATTTTCAGAACTGAAAAAGACCAACGAACTTGAACAACTGCAACGGATCGAAAAGATTGAGGCCAATGTAATGATACAGTTGCAGCATTTTTCTGATCAGTCCACAGAGCAGTTTACATCTTGGAAAAACCATGCTGTAACACAAGATCAGAAAGATACTGCGAAATTTGCCTAAAATATAATGCTTATCTGTGCGCAATATATGTTGAATCAAAAATGCTGAGTATGACTCGGCATTTTTTATTGAATAAAGCTCTTAGATGAATGAATTTCAGTTCTAACTGAATATTACTAAATCAAAATTGGGCAAAGTCTGTTTTGATTCATGCTTTAATAAAGCAGATTGAATTTAAAGTGATTTATCTGTGTTTCTAAAACCTTCAACGCAAGTCGTACCGACGCTCAATCAGGATTATCCTGATTGGCATCAAGGTCGTCAGCACTATGCTTTGTGGTATATAGAAATACAGGATCCTAAATTATTGGCATATCTCACAGCACTTCGAGCTCAGTTTTCAGATCTTTTATACACGCCGAATACGCGCCAATTTCATATCACCGTGTTTATTTGTGGTTTTTTTCAAGAGCTGAATAAAACCCAATTAATCGATCATTCTGAACAACGATGGAATGATAATTTCTCAGCAGATGAATT
The DNA here is from genome assembly GCF_013418745.1 of Acinetobacter sp. YH12126. Taxonomy (NCBI): domain Bacteria; kingdom Pseudomonadati; phylum Pseudomonadota; class Gammaproteobacteria; order Moraxellales; family Moraxellaceae; genus Acinetobacter; species Acinetobacter sp. YH12126. The sequence continues at coordinate 49,242 of NZ_VPBM01000006.1, forward strand.
GGCACTGCACCAACAACAACTTCGACAGTTATCGCTATCTAATATTCGGTTACGTACAGGTCAGATCAATAGCTTTCAAAGTGCTCTATTTATTGAAATTATGGATGTAGATCGTAAGTTAGACCATCTACGTCAAGCTTTGAATTTAACTTCGAATGAAATTGCACCAATCGAATATTGTCCGCATATCACATTGGGCTTGTATAAACAGGCATGGAATAGCGATGATATTTTTGAAAGAAGCCAACAAATTGAACAGCACAGCTTTGATTTTGAAAGCGAGCAACTGACTTTTGGTCATTATCAGGCTCAAGTACTACAAGGGGCGTTGAGTCCTTATTATCAACATCATTTTATACAAAATATAGAGATGGCACAGTCATGATTCATTTCATTTTGGGTGGGGCACGTTCAGGTAAGAGCCGACTTGCAGAACAAAAAGCCAAAGAAAGTGCTCAAGCCGTCATCTATGTGGCTACAGCACAAGCCTATGATGAGGAAATGCAGGAGCGAATTCAGCATCATCAAGCCGACCGCCCAGAGCATTGGAGGCTGATTGAAGAGCCTTTGTATTTAGCCGATCGCTTAGTTGAAATAGACCAAGCTCATCAAACCATTCTTATCGATTGTTTAACGCTGTGGATGAGTAATTTATTGATGCATGAACAAGCAGACTTTCAACAGCAACAATGCCAAAAATTACTTACGGTGCTACCGACATTAAAGTCGGACATTATTTTAGTCAGTAACGAAACTGGACTAGGCATTGTTCCCATGGGACAAATCAGTCGAAAATTCGTCGATGAATCTGGGCGCTTACATCAACAAATTGGTCAAATTGCTGACCATGTGGTGTTTTGTGTTGCAGGTTTTCCAATAATCTTAAAAGGAGATAAAGCATGAACTGGTGGCAAGAACCCTGTCAAAATCCGAGTATCGAAGCTAAGCAACAGGCGGTAAAACACCAGTTACAGCTAACTAAACCTACGGGCTCACTTTCAGAACTTGAAAATGTAGCGGTGCAACTTGCATCATTACAAAACACAGATCAGCCCAATATCGATTTCCCATGGATCACCATCTTTGCAGGTGATCATGGCGTGATGGAAGAAAATATTTCGGCCTATCCTCAAGCTGTCACACGCCAAATGCTACAAAACTTCACGACCGGTGGTGCATGTATTAGTGTCATTGCACGTGAGTATCAAGCCAAACTACAAGTGATTGACTGTGGTTCGGTAGGCGAAGCTTATGAATATGCAGGGGTAGAGCGCTACTGTATTGCAGCGGGTACAGCAAATTTTGCTAAAACTGTTGCGATGAGCGAATCACAATGTATTGAAGCGATGAATCTCGGCCGTAAAAGTGTTGAAGATGCTATCGCTGCAGGTGCGTCAATTTATGTCGCAGGGGAAATGGGCATTGGCAATACCTGTTCTGCTTCTGCTGTTGCATGTTTTTTATTTAATGAGCCGGCCGAAAAATTGACAGGTGTTGGTACAGGTATTCGTGCTGAACAATTGGCACATAAGAAACAAGTGATTGATCAGGCCTTGGCTTTACATCAGGACTATGTCGGCCAAGATGTCTTTAAAGCCCTATGTGCCGTAGGTGGTTTGGAAATTGCCGCGATGGTTGGAGCGTACATTCGCTGTGCGCAATTGGGTCTGGCAATGGTCGTGGATGGATTTATTAGTACGGTTTCGGCCTTGGTCGCTGTTCGTTTAAATCCTGCTGTACGTGAGTGGATGCTTTTTGGTCATCAATCGGCTGAATATGGGCACCAGCGTTTACTTCAAGCCCTTGAAGCTGAACCACTCTTAAAGTTGAATTTACGTTTAGGTGAAGGCAGCGGTGCCGGTGCGGCCTTGGGTTTAATTCGTTTGGCATGTCGTTTACATAACAACATGGCGACTTTTGCACAAGCTGCTGTGATTGGTGAAAAAGTTTAAATGGAACATTTCCGTTTAGATATATTGCGTCATGGTGAGACTGAACTGAGCCATACCTTACGTGGCTCTACAGATGATGCTTTGACGCAAAAAGGTTGGCAGCAGATGCAGCAGACCATAGATGATGTATTGAACGTCATTCATACACACGGTTTAGCGAGCTGGGATGTCATCATTACTTCTGACTTACAGCGCTGCCGTTTATTTGCTTTAGATTTGTCTCAACAACTTAAATGTCCAATGTTTGAAAATGCGAAGTTTCAAGAAATGCATTTTGGCGACTGGGAAGCGGTATCAACCAAGCATATCTATGAAAACACTCCAGAGTTACTCGCACAGTTTTGGCAAAGTCCAAGCACATTTACGCCACCGAATGCAGAAAGTCTTCAGCAATTTCAACATCGGATATTAAGCGGTCTAGATGAGCTAGTTTTGCAGGCTCAACAGCATCATTGGCACCGCGTTTTATTGGTTTCCCATGGTGGCGTGATTAAATTATTGAAATGTATGGCACAGCATAGTCACTTAGATGATTTATTAAAAATGACTGCCGAATTGGGACAATTAAATTCATTCATTGTGCAAAATCGCGCAAATATCCGTCTTTTGGAGCAAAGTGAATGACACCTTTTTGGATTGCTCTACAGTTTCTCACGACTTTTCCGATTCAACTTAAAGCGATGCCATCGAAACAGCAAAATGGACAGTCTTTATTGTTTTATCCTGCGGTGGGATTGTTGATCGGTGGCATTCTTGCCTTGCTTGCTTTTACATTGCATAGTCTGCCGATTATCTTACTCAGTAGTATTTTGCTGGTAGTTTGGATTTGGCTCACAGGTGGGTTACATCTAGATGGTTTAGCTGATACGGCAGATGCGTGGGTCGGTGGCTTTGGTGATGCCGAGCGTACACTTAACATCATGAAAGACCCTGCATGTGGGCCGATTGGTGTGTTGAGCCTCCTCGTGATTTGCTTACTGAAATGGTCGGCACTTTATGTTTTGCTACAACAGCAAATGTATTTGGCATTAATAGTATTTCCAGGCTTGGGTCGTTTAGCCCCTTTATTTTTGTTTTTAACAACTCAGTATGTTCGCGAAAAAGGCTTAGGCTCATCGATAGCAGCAACTATTCCACGAAAGTCGGCATACCTGGTCTTTATACTCTGCCTAAGTGCATGTTTGTATTTTAACTGGCTTGGAGTGGTGAGTATATTCGCGTTTATTTGTACTTTACTGTATTTGCGATGGAAATTTATTCAGCGTATAGGTGGCGTGACGGGCGATACAATTGGTGCCGCGATTGAAATCACAGAAGTGTCGAGTCTTTTAGCGTTTGTCATAGCACTACATTATGTAATTGCTTAGTTTTTACAGTGAAATGACTTAACTCCTGATTTAAAAAAAGCCCAGCTAATGCACTGGGCTTTTTATTTTATCCTAATAGATAAATAATCAAATGAATAAGCGATGGCCCAAGCAATACCATAAATACTCCAGCAAGTACCATGCTCAAGCAGGCTGCAACACCTTCTTCTTTATGACGTGATAATGCTTTACTTGTACCAAATCCGTGTGCAGCATTGCCAAGAGCCGCACCTTGTGCAAAGCGTGAATGCAATTTAAGCCCAGCCAAAACTAGGTCAGCCATAGCCACGCCAGCAATCCCAGTAATCATGGTAAATAGAATCACCAATTCTACTGAACCTCCAATATTCGAGGTAAGTTCCATGGCAAAGGGCGTAGAAATGGAACGTGCCATTAAGCTATAAGACGTTTCTTGGTCAAATTGAAACAACTGTGCCAAATAAAAAGCACTAATAATCCCTGCTAACATACCAATCACGATGCCCAAACTAATGCTCAGCGTATGCTGACGGATAATTTGTCGATATTCATAGATGGGAATAGCAAAGGCCACAGTGGCAGGGCCGAGCATCCATACAATCCATTGGCTTTCTTGCATATAGGTGTCATATGAAATATGAAAGCAAAGCATGAGTATAATCAGCACAAACGGGACGAATAGTGCAGGGGAAAGAACCATATACGGTAACTTACGATGTAGCTTTTTCGCCAAAATATAACCGATTAGGGTCAGGACGAAAAACAATACAGAGATGCTGTTCAACCCAAAATCGTTCATAAGGTTTTTCCTGCTGTGTTGACATCATGATCTGTCGCAGTTTGGTGTTTCGCTTTAAGTTTTGCCTCGAGTTTAAAGCCCCAATAAACCGTAAATGCTGTAAACACCATGACACAGACGGTACCCAGTACCACGGCTAAAATTAACTGCCAGCCAGAGCTGAGTAATAAATCTTGATATTTAATTAATCCAACTACACAGGGGATAAAGAATAGAACCAGTTCAGCCAAAATAAAATCTGAGCCTTGTTTGACCCACTGCATTTTAAATAAACCACTCAACAATGCAGCTAATAGCAGCAATAAACCAATCACGCCAGCAGAGATCGGCAAGTTAAACCAAGATTGAATGCAAGAGCCAATCCACCAGATCAATATCAATAAACTTAGCTGCGCTAAAGTTTTAAGAAACTGGGTAAATTTGGAAGTAGATTGTGGAAACGTATCCATGAGACAACAGCAGAATAGGAGATGACGCTATTTTAAAAGTGCATAACCTGTATAATTATGAATAATTAATTATTAATTATGCTTGAATGGAATAATAATGGACATTAAAAGCTTAAAAGTCTTTGTGACCATCGTGCAAAAACAGAGTTTCAGTCATGCAGCTGAAGCGCTTTTTGTCACTCAGCCGACCATTAGCAAATTAATTCGTCAGTTAGAAGACGAGATCGGCGTGCCTTTATTTCATAAAGGAGAAGCAGGTCGAAAAAGGGAAGCACAGCTCACCTATATGGGAGAGCAGATTTATCAGCATGCTTTAGTGATTTTGAATGAACAACAACGGATGCTTGATACAGTCACCCAAGTTCGTGCCTTAAAACAAGGTAAACTGACTCTAGGTTTACCGCCATTGGCATCGGTATTGTTTAGTCAGTTAATCGCGCTGTTTCATAAAAAATACCCGAATATTGAATTGAGCTTTTTTGAGGTAGGGGCAACAGGTATTGAAAATGCCATTTTAAAAAAACAGGTCGATGTCGGGATCATTTTGGGTCACTTGAAACCGGTGTTAAGTGGTATTCCAGTGATGGAGTCACCTTTATGTTTATTATCTAAAAAAAACTCACAGTGGCGTAAGCGAAAAAACGTTTCGTTGATTGAATTAAAAGAAGAATCCTTTTTATTGTATGACGATACCTTCACACTCAATGACATCATTATACAGGCGGCAAATTACGTCGGATTTGAGCCCAATGTAGTGTGTAAAAGTAGCCAGTGGGACTTCATCGCCAAAATGGTAGATTCAAATGTCGGGATTGCACTCCTGCCAAAAATTTATTGTGAACAACTTGATGCGGCAAAATACCATATGGCTGAATTAGAAAATCCAAACCTAGACTGGAAACTCAGTATGGCCTGGAATACCACTGTTGCCATGAGTCCCGCAACGCGTGCATGGCTAGAAATAATTGAGGACAATAAAGACAAAATACATTTTTAGTTCATTTACAGATCAATAGATAAAATGAATGCGTTGAAACGATGGTGGATTTTACGATTTGTACAACAAAGATTATTGAAAAGGATTTTGCAAAATCAACAGGCATGAATTAAATTGGGTGTCGGTCGTTATTTTTGATGGTTCATAAAATGAAATGGGATGATATAGGTCAACAACCGTGTTCAATCGCTCGTGCACTTTCAGTGCTAGGGGATCGTTGGACCATGTTGATTATCCGTAATGCATTTATGGGCATTCGACGTTTTGATGACTTTCAACAAAATCTCGGTGTGACGCGTCATGTGTTATCTGACCGATTAAAGCGTTTGGTTGAAGAAGGTATTTTAACCAAAGTTGCTTATGTCGAACGTCAGGAACGTTTTGAATATCGACTGACGCAAAAAGGCTTAGACTTGTATCCAATCCTTTTAGCTATGACCCATTGGGCCGATCAATATATGGATCAGGGCTTGGGATCTCCAGTTGAATATGTACATCAGGCATGTGGGCAAAAATTTAAACCGGTTTTAGTGTGCTCATGTTGTGCCGAACCGATCCAAGCCAAACAGGTCAAACCGATATTTACCCAAGCCTATTACATCGCTCTAAATCAATTAAAACCTGCCTAAGCTGTTTTATGGCTTTCTTCAAGATGCTGATTTGCATCTATTTAGCCAAATTAGCCTAAGCGGTATTTGGGTTGCTTTAAAATCACAAACAATTTGCAGGTTTAGGGATGCCCGCTAAACGACTTAAATGTCGAGCGACCAAACCGGTGTTAAATTTGTCTTGTAACACCGCATTATTAATATCAGCGCTCACCGTTTTCATTAAAAATTTAATGAGTGGGCGAGTTGCCGGCGAGTGACCAAACTGTTGATAAAACTGTCGTACAGCTTGTAAAACTTCAAAATGCCAAGGGCTTAACTCAAGCTCTAAACTTTTAGCCAGTTCTTGGGCAACAGCTTCATTCCAAATAGTGTAATCCACCAAATGGCCATCTTGGTCTAATTCAAGATTCATATTCATTCCAAAAGAGAAGATTGTAAAAATAGGTCGCTTTTACTCAATTTATTTGAGTGAAATACATCTTTTAAATCTAAGGCATAGATCAGTAAAAGCGGCATAGTCGATTACTTTCATATGACTATAATTCATACTTTTACTTAAAATCTCAGCATCATTTTCGAGTACATAACATGTGCCAAATTGCTGAATTTGTTCATCTGCAATATGTAAGACTGCTTCACCCATCAGGATGATTGAATCTTCAGGGTTGATTAAACTGGCTAACTGCTGGATGTGCTGTAGGGTATTGGCATAGCTGGCTTGGACTAAATACAGCGTAGAATTTGACATCATCATTCCTCTTTTACCAATACAACACATGATCAAATTGTTGAATTAATTCAGTATTGAATTGAACAAACTCAAGTTCTTGCTCACTGTTGATCACAAATGGATGCTGTGAATTTTTTTGTTCAATATAAATCGGGGTGAGATCATAAAACTCAAAGCTATCAACCATGTTGGATGCGAGTTTAAATGCATGCTTGAGTTGACTAAACTCTTGTTCGGCTTGAAGTAAGCTTAGCGCAGCATCTTTGAGCAACACTTTTACGTTACAGCCGAAGGTTGCAAGCACCATGGTCGCAGAAAGACTTTCATGTACTTGTAAGCTTGCAAGATTTGCATGGGTTAAAACAACCAGTACAGATTTCACGTAATTTTCCTTTTCAATGCTACAAATGCGCGGCAATAAAATTTTTAGAATTGCAATAAACGGTCAGCAGCTTGTACGGCATCGGCAAGTTCGCCTAGGCCCACAAGTTCAAATTGCTCAGCTAGATTATGTTGCTGAATATTGTGACGGTGTGCATTTTCCTGATCTGTGATCCCACGTGCGAGAGCTGCACTTACGCAAACAGGTAAACGAATGCCGAGTTTTTGCCATTCACTACTGAATTTGCGTTGATCATCTGGCACCCATTGCAGGGCATTTGCGACATTTACACCATCTTGATAGAAAAAAACCCGAAAGTTTTCGCCTTTCTGCTTCAGCGCTTGGGCAAGACCCAAAGCATGCCAAGCCAATATCGAAGTAGGTGAGGAGGTAATTAGTAATAGAGTACTCATTGAAATTCACTAAATGAATAAACGGTCTAGATCGACAGTTTGTTCTGAGTTCAGAAGAAAAAGCTAGTATACAATGATTTACTCAATGATCTGAACATTTGCAAAGTTTTGCTTATTTAGGCAGCACTGCCATTGCAAATTTTTCTTCAAATAGAACGATTGGTATAACATTGGGTTTAATTTGGATTCAGCCTCAAGCCGTCAGTTTTTCATAAATAAACTGTGCGGTTACATACTGAAAAATCTTTATATGAATAAAATGCAATTTTTGATTTTGCTGAGTGCTATGATCTTTTCATTTTTTAAACCATCTCATGAATATAGAGAAATTTAATTTAAGTTTATTTAATTCAATCAATGCTTCGGACAATGCTTTAGATTTCACCATTTCTTTCGCCATATTTATAGCCAATGATCTATTTTATATCGTGATTCTCTTGATGTTTTTGGCTTGGTTTAAAGGCAGTTTTGACACCAAAAAACAAATCGTTAAAGCCACTGTTTTTACAATTGTCGCATTTCTAATCAGCCAAGTGATTTCAAGTTTCTTTTACTATCCTAGACCATTTGTCTTGGATGTTGGACGCACGATTATAGAACATTCACCGAATGGATCATTCCCGAGTGATCACATGCTGTTTTTTAGTACGATTGCATTTTCTTATATTTTTTCAAAGCAAAAAGCTGTCGGCTATGTATTTCTAGCTTCCGCTTTTCTTGTGGCGTGGTCGAGAGTCTATTTGGGTGTGCATTATCCAATGGATATGGCAGGCGCGTTGATCATTGCTGTTTTGCTTAATTTTGTCGGACTGTCTTTATGGCGAAAATATGGGTTTTATTTGGTGAGCATGATCTTAAAAGTTTATGAATTTTTATTTTCAGCCTTGATCAAAAAAGGTTATATCCGCTAAATTAAGTTGCTTAGATATTTGCGATTTCAAACTTTTGCTGCTGTTACAGTTACATTGCCAACATCTTGCCAGATGAATATTTATGATGATTCATCTGGCGTTCACATCCTGCTTCTCGACCTCAAAAATAGTCAGACTGCTCAATTCCATTTGCTCATTAGAGTAGATTACTTCTAATACTTTTTTTGCTGCGAAATATGCTTTGTTGTACGACTATTATTAAATATCTTCTTCAAAAAGCCTTCAACTCAAATGCCACGAAAACTTGTAATGTCTTCAAAATTGATCGTTAGCTAGGTCATTTGTCGTAAATCAAATACAGTTAATATCCATAACTGCAACACAGTCAAAATTCTAAAGCAGTAAGATAAAACTAGAATGCTCTTGCAGATTGTTCGGCTCATGAAAAATGCTGAGGCGAAGTTTCAAAATTTAGATCTGTAGATAAGTTGGTGGCGACACCAAGATGATGCCAAAGAGTTGTAAAAGCTTGATAACTATAAGGAGTATCTAAACAATGATTTTAGTGACTGGTGGTTTAGGCTTTATAGGCTCACATATAGCCTTGAGTTTAATGGCTCAAGGTCAAGAAGTCATTATTGTGGATAATTTATCCAATGCAAATTTACAAACACTTGAACGACTAGAATTTATTTCAGGCATGTATGTCCCTTTTGTCAAACTCGATATTCGCAATACTCCCGCACTCAATAAAGTATTTGAACAATATACCGTCGATGCTGTCATTCATACGGCAGGCTTTAAGTCATTGGAAGAATCCGTCCTTAAACCACTTGAATATTATAATGATAATGTCAGTTGTATCATGAGTTTGCTGCGTGCCATGCAGCGAACAGGTGTACGAACACTGATCCATTTATCAAGTTTAGCGGTATATGGTCAGTCGTCGGCAGAATTAACAGAAGACACAGAAATCAATTTTACCTATCCAAATCCCTATGTGAAATCTCAACAAATGGTGGAAGAAATTATACGGGATACGGCACGTACTGATAATGAGTGGAAAATTGCGATTTTGCGTTTAGGAAACGTCGCAGGTGCTTTCGAGCATGCAGTTTTAGGTGAGTTTGTTGCGCCATTGCCAAAAAATATCGTACCGCTTGCGATGCAAGTCGGGGCTTTACAACGAGACTTTATTGAACTTCGCAAACAAGCTAAAACTGAAGATGGTACTGTGGAACGGAGTTTCTTGCATGTACTCGACTGCTGTAAGGCGGTGTGGCAATGTTTGCAATGGTTGTCGCAGCAGCAATTCGCCTGTGAGGCCTTTAATATTTCAGGTGAGTTGGTTTCGATACAGCAACTATTAGATACGCTTTCAGAAGTGACACAGGCGGAGATTAAGACGGTCGAATCTAGTTTTTACCCAAGCCATGAATATGACCAGCTTGGGGCAAGTACACAGAAAGCGAAAAGTACTTTTGATTGGCAGCCTGAACAAGATTTAAAGAAAATGCTAGAAGATGAATGGCGTTTCTATCAACAAACATTAAGAGGGAATTAACTCGTCTTGTATTGGGTAAATTTAATCGTCGTGCATGATTTTCTTTATAAAATCACGATAAAGATAATCAAATAAACCACTTATAATTGATAATGGTTATTATTTACAAATCTAGGCAAATTACCTAAACTGTATTTATCAGCAGAGTTTAATTCTGCATAGACGTTCAAGTTTTATAGATAAGGATATGAGGTCATTTATGCAAACACGTATTGAACATGACACAATGGGCGATGTTGAAGTACCTAGCGATGCGATGTGGGGTGCACAAACACAGCGTAGTTTGCAAAACTTTAAAATTGGTGGTGAACGTTTACCACGTCCAATGATTCGTGCAATGGGTCTCGTTAAAAAATCAGCTGCGATCACCAACGCAGCATTGGGTCAAATCCCTCAGGAACTTTCTGGTTATATCATCAATGCAGCCGAAGAAGTGATCTCAGGGCAGTGGGATGCACAATTTCCACTGGTAGTTTGGCAAACTGGTTCAGGTACGCAAAGTAACATGAACTGTAATGAGGTAATTGCCAATATTGCCAATCAAAAACTGGGTAATCCGTTGGGCTCACAAAAACCTGTCCATCCCAATGATCATGTCAATCGTGCTCAATCGACCAACGATTCATTCCCAACCGCAATTCATGTGGCTGCAAGTCTACAAATCAATGAGCTTTTAATTCCTGCTGTAACGAAACTGCGTAATACCTTAGAAGCAAAATCTAACGATTTTAAAGATATTGTTAAAATTGGCCGTACACATTTACAGGACGCAACGCCTTTAACATTAGGCCAAGAGTTTAGCGGCTATGTTTCACAGCTCGATCATGGTTTGAAGCGTTTAAATCAAGCTTTAGAAGGACTGTATGAATTACCACTAGGTGGTACAGCGGTCGGCACAGGTCTGAATGCACATCCTGAATATGCTGTAAAAGCAGCAGCAGAACTTGCGAAACAAACGGGTCTGCCATTTGTAACTGCACCCAACAAATTTGAAGCACTTGCAGGACGTGATGCTGCTGTATTTGCATCGGGGGCGTTAAAAACACTTGCTGTAAGTTTAAATAAAATCGCCAATGATGTGCGCTGGTTAGCCAGTGGCCCACGCTGTGGTTTTGGTGAGCTACGCATTCCAGAAAATGAGCCAGGCTCAAGCATCATGCCAGGTAAGGTCAATCCAACTCAAAGTGAAGCCATGACAATGGTGGTTGCTCAAGTACTTGGAAATGACACAACCATTAATGTTGCCGGTGCATCGGGTAACTTTGAATTAAACGTGTTTATGCCTGTTATTGCTTTTAACTTATTGCAATCTATTCAACTCCTCGGTGATGCATGTAATAGCTTTAATGACCACTGTGCAGTAGGCATTGAGCCAAACCGTGAAAAAATCGATCATTTCTTACATGATTCATTAATGTTAGTTACGGCACTCAATCCTGTAATTGGTTATGAAAATGCTGCGAAAGTTGCTAAAACTGCATATAAAGAAGGTAAAACCTTAAAACAAGTTGCGGTAGAACTCGGTTTAGTCACTGCAGAGCAATTTGATGAAGTGGTTCGTCCTGAGCAAATGGTTTCACCCAATACCAAATAAATTGTTTTGAGATCATTCATCTAGAGTGTTTGAAAATAAAAAGAGGGGCTGATTCATATTCAGCCTCTCTTTTTATTGGATAACTTTTTAATTCTTTTTATCGCTGAATACTGGCTAACACATATTTTTTTGAATCATACATCTTGAAATGTATGTATATAAACAGGACTGTTTATTAAAAATAGGGCAACGAACAGAATGAAGAAAGGCCTGATGATGAAGCGAGTAATTCATTGGATTGGGCTTTGAATTCATTGGCACACTTGTTAAAATGCCTTTCTTTTTCTGTTTTCGTTGCTATTTGACATTTGTTTGAATAAATATTTGCAAGACAGTGTTTTATTTAAGGATTTCCCACAATGCTCACCATCTATTTGACAGATGTCCAAAAGAACGTTCAATTTAAAGACTATCCGGGCGAGCATCCTGTTAAATTTGTTTTGAATTTTAAAAAGATTTTCCCAAGTGTTATGGAGCTTTTGCTACCAGTTTTGCCTGAAAATGAAAATCTAGAAGAAATGAGCTGGGAATCAACAACGGCAGATTTTGAAAAATTTAAATTGCTACTCAGTGGGTGGGGCGTAATCGAACTACGTTTGAACGCTATTGCCCAATATAAAGACCGTGCTTATGCAGATAACTTGGTAAAAAAAGCACAGCAAAAGCGCAAAGAATATAAAAAAGCACAGTCAAAATTACAAACTGTTGAACTTGATTATTTATTCATGCACGAAGTTCATGGTTTGATTGATGCAGAGTTGGTCGAGCTAGGTGAAAAATTCTATCTACCGACTTTACGTGAGCTTTGGAAAAACCAAGTGTCAGCGAAAGTGCTAGAAGCAAAATTCTAAACTTTATAAAGTTTTAGTCGAAAAATCCTCCGCTTAGGAGGATTTTTTATATGTACAGCAGAACTTCAGATTTACTTCGGCAAGTGACTGTTTCATAGTGACCCATCAAGTAACTGAAGCATTCCAACATTTGGAAAGTCGCGATACTTATCATTCCAAATGTATCTGACTCATCTGCACATTTTATTATAAAGGACCATTTTATATGTCAAATCAGTTTATTGACCTGATTCGCAAACGTCGCACTATTTATGCTATTGGGGACAATGTAAGCCAAAGCACAGAATATTTAACTGATTTGATCCAATCAGCGATTAAACAAAGCCCGTCTTCATTTAACTCACAATCTTCTCGTGCTGTTATTTTATTTAACGGTGAAAGCGAAAAATTTTGGGGCTTAGTCGCTGACAAATTAAAATCTTATGCAAAAGATGAAGCAAGTGCTGCGAAGACGACTGCGAAAATGGCAAGTTTTGCAGCAGGTTTGGGTACGGTTCTGTTCTTTGAAGATTTGGATGTGGTCAGTGGTCTACAAGCACAATTTCCGTCTTATGCAGAAAACTTTCCGATTTGGGCAGAACACTCAACTGCCATTGCCCAATTTGCGACTTGGACAGCGTTGCACACCGAAGGTTTAGGTGCATCACTACAGCATTACAACCCAATTGTGGATGAACAAGTGCATGCTGAATGGGACATTCCTGCGCATTGGAAACTTCGTGCTCAATTGGTTTTTGGTTCAGTGGAAGGTGAAGCGAAAGAAAAAGGTTATATGGATGATGCCGTTCGATTTAAAGTCTTTCAATAATGGCAGCGTATAGCACTCAATTTTGATAAAAAAGGAACGAAAAATAAGTTCCTCTTTTTATAGCAGTTTTTATTGAAATAGATAGGGTTGGACAAGATTTTCATCCGTGAAAACCTTGTCCAGATTAGCCCATTGAGGACTGAGCTAAACAAGTGGCTAGAACCAACTTTCTTGCATGTTGAGGCAAGTATCATCAAGTTCTAGCAATAACTTGGCTTGATGTTCTATTTCAGGTAACTCCCAACGGATAAAATATTGCGCGGCTTGTAATTTACCAGCTAAGTATTGTTGATCTTCAGCTAAATCGGAATGTTCAAATTTCACAAGGGCTTGATTGGCCATTTCAAGCCATAGCCATGAAATGATGACTTTGCCCATCATGTCTAGATACAACGCAGAATTTCCCAGTGCCTGATCGACACGACCTTGGGCGAGGACTTGTCCCAAACTTTGTGTGGTTTTCTTCACCGTGTTTAAATGCGCTGAAAAAATTGCTGCAAGCGCCTGAATTTTAGCATGTTGAGCTTGATCAATTGTATTTTGCATACGTTCTAATAACAGCATCAAACCTTTGCTGTTGTGCTGCCAAAGCTTACGACCCAACAAATCCAAAGATTGAATCCCAAATGTACCTTCATGGATCGGATTTAAGCGATTGTCGCGATAGCATTGTTCAAGTGGATATTCACGGGTATAGCCCGCACCACCTAAAACTTGAATGGCTAAATCATTGGCTTTTGGTCCATAGGCGGAAGGGAATGATTTGACGACAGGGATAATCAAATCTAATAACAACGCACTGTCTTCGTTGTTAGCGGCTTGATGTTCATCAATTAAACGTGCAGCAAATAGGCATAATGCAAGTGCACCTTCCACATAGGATTTTTGTGCCAAAAGCATCCGTTTAACATCTGTATGTTGAATAATATTGACAGGTTTTGAGGCAGGATTTTTATCTGATACTAAGCGACCTTGTGGACGGTTTTTGGCATATTCGAGTGACTCTAAATAGCCACGGTATCCAATCATGGCTGCACCTAAGCCGACACCGACTCGTGCTTCATTCATCATCTTAAACATATATTTAAGACCAGCACCTGCTTCACCAATCAGATAGCCTGTACATTGGTCTTTTTCACCAAAGCTCAGTACTGTCGATGTTGTACCTCTGTAGCCCATTTTATGTAATAAGCCAGCCAGTTGAACGTCATTGGCGCCTGCAAGTGAACCATCGCTCAGGGTTTTAAACTTCGGAACAATAAACAGAGATATACCTTTTACGCCCTGAGGTGCATCTTGGATGCGAGCAAGGACCAAATGGACAATATTTTCAGTGATGTCTTGGTCACCTCCTGAAATAAACATCTTTTGGCCTTTGATAAGGTAAGTACCATCGGCTTGTGGTATGGCTTTTGTGGTCAAATCACCCAAAGATGAACCTACATCAGGTTCAGTCATGGCCATCGTTCCAGCAAAGCGACCACTGAACATATGCGGTACAAACCTATCTTTTTGTTCAGTCGTACCGAAAGCTTGAATCACATTTGCAGCCGCAGCGGTTAGAAATGAATAAGCCACTGATGAAGGATTTGCTGACATGAAATAAGCATTTGCAGCCATGTTGATCAAAGTCGGAAGTTGCATACCGCCTGCATCATAATCATGCTGCGCACAAAGCAAGCCGGCATCTGCAAATTGCTTCCATGCCGTTTTGACTTCTGCAATGGTTTTAACCTGTTGACCATCAAAGGTAGGTTCGTTTTGATCGGCTGTTGCGTTATGAGGTGCAAAAAAGTCTTGAGCAATACCTTGTGCAGTTTCTAGGATGCTTTTGAAGGTTTCAGCATCATGCTCAGCAAAACGTGGGTAATGCGTTAAGTCTTGCGCTTTAAACACGTCAAATAGCAAAAAATTTAAATCTTTGTCATTGATTAACTGCGCCATTGCTCAATCTCTAATCGGGTCGAATTTTATGGCTTAAGCCTAGCAGTTGATTTTTAGATA
The DNA here is from genome assembly GCF_013418745.1 of Acinetobacter sp. YH12126. Taxonomy (NCBI): domain Bacteria; kingdom Pseudomonadati; phylum Pseudomonadota; class Gammaproteobacteria; order Moraxellales; family Moraxellaceae; genus Acinetobacter; species Acinetobacter sp. YH12126. The sequence continues at coordinate 64,614 of NZ_VPBM01000006.1, forward strand.
TAGAATTGTCAATAATGACACTTAATAAGTCAAAAATGACATTTTGATAATTTGAACTTTAAATGAAGAAAATCATAATTTTAGCATTTGATGGCGCTTTAGCTTCCGCGATTACTGGGGTCATTGATTTATTTGCAATGGCGGGAGTCAGTTGGAACCGGATCCAAAAACAAAATGTGCAGCGGCTATTTCAGGTCAAAATTGCCTCACAACATGGTCAAGCTGTGCAATGTATCAATGGCATCAAGCTTTATGCAGATTTAGCATTTTCTGAAATAACAGATGCAGATATCATTATTGTTCCAACGATAGGCGCGGCGATTTTAGATGTTTTAGCGCAAAATTCAGCACTAATCGAGTTATTAAAAACTCGGCAATTGCAGAGCGGACTGATCGCAGGAAATTGTACGGGTAATTTTTTTCTGGCAGAAGCAGGGCTTTTAGATGGTAAGCAGGCAACGACGCATTGGGGCTTTCAGCAAATGTTTCGTGAACGCTATCCTTTGGTGAAACTGAATGCAGATCAGCTGATTAGCCATGATCAAAATATCTATTGTGCAGGCGGCGGCTTAGCATGGTTTGATTTGGGACTACACCTAATAGAACGTTTTTATGGTTTTGAAACGGCAATCCATACGGCAAAATCATTTGTATTGGATTATCGTCGTGATAGTCAGTTGTCCTATTCATTATTGAAAATATCTAAACCGCATCAGGATGGTTTAGTGCAAAAAGTTCAAGATTGGTTGGAACAGCATTATCATGAAAATATAGTCTTAGATGAACTTGCGGCGCAGTTTAATGTGACAACGAGGACATTGATTCGACATTTTAAAGCGGCTTTGGATATTCCACCGAATCAGTACTTACAATCGATACGGATTGAAGCTGCACGAAAGCGTTTAGAAGAAACGGGACATGCTTTAGATCTGATTATGCGAGATGTTGGCTATAGTGACCCAAGCTCATTTCGAAGGTTATTTCAGAAAAAAACTGGGCTGAGCCCCTTAGAATATCGTCGACGTTTCAGCCGACGATTTGATGTTTAGCTATAGTTTAAGCAGTTCGAACAGTATAACGACCATGTAAAATGTAGTAAGCACCCATACATGCAAAGGCAGCAAATGCGCTATACAAATACAATTGTGAGTAGCCAATATGGTCGAGCAATTTACCGATAAAGTATGGTCCAAAGCCTAAGCCGGCATCCAAAAAGATAAAGAAAGTCGAAGTGGCAAAGCCCATACGTTCAAGCGGCGCACTTTTTACCGCAACTGTTTGGCAGACCGACTGAATATTGCCATAACCGAGTCCAAGTAGGCCTGCACAAAGTAAAAGCATCCATGAACTCTGAGTGATGCTGAGTAATACCAATGCCACGCCCATAATCACAAAAGCAGGGTAGATCACTACATTTTCACCTTTACGGTCCATCAACGGGCCGGTAAATGGGCGAGAAATTAAAATCGCAATGGCATACATCAAAAAGAAAAACGAGGCTGTTTCAACCAAATCGATTTCTTTGGCATAGAAGTTAATGAAAGATAAAACACCTGAATAGCAGATTGAAGCGAAAAGCATGATGAATGATATAGGTAATGCTTTAGGCTCTACGAATTGAGCAATCCAACTTGGTTTTTTGACGGCTTCAACAGTATCAAGAGGTTTATTGATTTTGGGTAAATCGGGCACTTGAATCAGTAAGGCAACCAATAGGCAGCTCAATGCGATAATCGTAGAAACGATAAAAATCGCATGATAACCAATATGTAACATCATCCAAATGGCAAGAAATGGCCCAATAGCCGTACCTAAAGTACTACTCATGCTGTAGTAGCCAATGCCTTCACCGCGACGTGTCGCTGGTAAGATTTGGGCAATTAAGGTACCCAGCACTGTTGATGCCATACCCATCATAAAGCCATGCATAAAGCGTATGAAAAGCAACATGCCGACGCCAAACTGAATGAAGTAAAAACCAGAAAAAATTAAAAAGCCAATTAAACCAACGATCAGTGTTGTTTTACGACCAAAACGCTCTAGGAACTTACCCACCAATAAACGCCCGACCAATGTGCCGACAATGAACAAGCCTGAAACTAGACCGGCTTGAGCAGTTGTCGCACCTAATTCAGCCACCGCATAGCCCACGATCACCACAACCAAGAGATAAAAGGTTAAAACCAATTGGAAGTTAATGGCGCTGACTAAAATAAAATTTCGAGTCCAAAGTGGTGCTTTATCTTGCATGATCATCACCTACAGTGTTTTGTTCAAGTTCTTGCATGACACGGTGTAAAATTTGAATGGAGCGTTGGATATCTTGGCTAGCTAATGGCGCGATCAGGCGCTGCTCAAAGGCATCTATGTCTTTTGCACATTGCTGAAATAACTCACGTCCAGTCTCGCTGAGCTTCATTTTCTTTTGACGTTTATCGTCAGTTTGTACGTGACTCAAAATATCCATCTGTGCAAGAATTTTGACTCGCTTTGTGATAGATGGCTTGGATACGTTTAAATATTCCGCCATTTCAATAGATGTACAAGCGGTTTTTTCACGGATGACAAACATGACTTGCCAAAGCGAATAGTTCAATTGATAGGGCAATAAAATCGTGTTGATTTCATCACTCATCAAACGCGCACAGCGTAGAAGTGAAGAGCGGAAACCTAATGTGGAATTCATGATAGTTAACTAGGGTAACTAAATTATCGCAACTTTATGCCTTATTTATTTTGAATTCAAGTGAACAACTCAAAGCATAAAAAACAGGTATAAAAAAACCTGTGCGCACACAGGTTTTTTTGCATAACATTTCATTTAAAGCTTATCATTCAATGTATATCATTGAATTGATACCTTAAACAATACGTGTTTATTCTACAGAAGCTTCTGCAGCTGCAATTGCAGCATCTTCCGCTGAACTGTCTGCATTTTCTGAAATTTCTACACTTTCACCATCTGCATAAGCAAGTTCTACACCTTCTGATTCGGCTTGCTCTAAATAAGCCGCAATTTGTTCATCCGTTAATTCAGGTTCACTATCAGACATCATTGCTTGTTCTTGTAATTGCGCTTGTTCTAAATTGTTCATCATACTTTGCATATTGAACATCAATGGGATCATGACCAATAAATAAACAATCATCAGGATTAGATACAATGACCCAATAACTTTCTCTGTTTGCTCCGTTGGACGTTTTATGCCATATTTATTTTCACCTTCGGTGCCTTTTGCAGCCATCACATAAATGCTAAAGATGGTTCCGACCAGTGGGATGAGAAAAATTAAACAGAGCCAACCGCTTTTATTTAGATCATGTAAACGACGAATCGTAATGCAGATCATTGCGACAAACATTGCAATAATGGAAACGACAATGAGAGCGATCGCACTGAGTCCTAAAAATGAATTAAAAAGTGCTTCAATACTACGTTCTGCTGAATTGAAAAATGCAAAAAGACCTAGCGCGACGCTGATGCCCAATAGGCAGGTATAAATCATACTAATGATAAATAACCACGCTAAATAAGACAGGCGGCCAAAACGTCCCTCAGGAGACAGGGGATGATCGGCTTTTTGAATTTGAGGCTGAATATTTTGATCTTGTTGAAACGGATTCAATTCGCTTGAAGTAAGTTCAGTCATTATTATTCCAATTTTAATTATCTAATTTATTTTCTATGCCCAAAAGGGCAGCATTATTGTATAGCGAAGTAAAAAAAGGTCAAATATTAGACATGGCTAAGTCATCAAATATTCCTTAGCCATGCTGCACTGTGGTCTGTTATTTATGTAATTTACGATACTCTTTAGGGCGCATTGGACGACTGGCTTTCCACAAACCTTTCTTTTGTTTACGTGCTTTGCTTTGTAAATTCATCATATAGTGCAAATGCTTTTGGTCACGGATGTATTCTTCGTACACCCACGCAGCACCACGTTTTACCATTTCTTCATTCATGCATTTACGATAGCGATAAATGACCCCAACGCAGCGGCCATAACGGTCTATATCAGTGATTTTTACACGGACAAATTTCTTATAAACCATGGATTTGATCAGGCGGGCTGACTCTTTACCGTAGGCTTGTGTCGATTCTGGCGCATCCACATAAGCAAAGCGAAGTTTGGTTTTAGAACGTCTCAGATTCATCCGATAGCAGGTGAGGGTATCGCCATCACTAATATCAGATACACGGCAGAGGTACGATTTTCCTTTCTTAAAAGGTTGAAAAAAATCCTTTAAGAATATAGTGACTTTATAGAGAACATAGACTGTGATCAGGCACAATACTGCACCTAACGCCATGAGCCAATTCGCGGAGAGATTTGAAAGCATACACAATGATATGAACGAGCTCATATCGCATAAAAACAGGAATTTAGATTTTATAAGAACTCATGATTTATGGCTGTCGAATAAACCGACGGTCAGTTAAAAATACCTTAAATAATCAGCATTTGATCTATAAATATACAGCAAGTTTCATCACCCAGAATTCAATCTAAACCCATTTAAATAGCCTAAGCAAATTAATATACCATCATAAAATAGCCTAAGCAAAAATTTTAGAAATTTGGCTTCGCAAAAAAACATGCCGTGAATTTAATTCCAAATCATTATGCCAATACATCCCTAGTTTAATTTTCGGTAAGTAGACAGGTACATCAAAAATATTCAGTTCGGGAGCAACCTGTAAATGCGTCAAAATATTTTGTGGAATCGTCAATATTGCTTTAGGTTGCTGTGCCAAAATTTGTAGAGCAGTAGAGTAATGCTGACAGCGTAAAAAAATTTCTCTGGAGTGTTTTTTACGATTTAAATAAATATCCTCGACTAATACACCTGCACGTCGGGAAGAAACCCCAATGTGAGGAGCAGAAAGATAAATAGACTCATCCATCTTAGGGTGTTGACTACAAATCACGAATTGGTCTTCAACCAAGGTTTGAAAATTGATCTTTTCACCAAAGTTTTGCTCAAGGTCAATCGCAAAATCGATTTGCTGTGCAGCAAGATCAGCCACAATGGTTTTGCGATCTAATTTGATACTGGAAAATTGGATCTGAAACTGTTGCTGTTGAAAGTGTTCAACTAACTTGGGAAAAATGATCGGTTCAATTTCATCATGTACCGCAATTTTCAAGCTCTGTACCATTGAAGGAGTAAATTGTTGTTTTTGGATAGAAATGCTTTGAATCGCAATAAGCGCATTTTTAATTACAGGATAAATTTGCTCGGCAAATGGGGTCGGAAGCATTTTTGCCCCAGCACGTACAAATAAGTCATCTTGTAAATGTTGTCTTAAACGTTGAAGCGCATGACTCGCTGCAGACTGAGTGATACACAAAATTTGCGCAGCTTTTGAAATGCTTTTTTGCTCATAAATTGCGATATACAGTGGATATAAATTAATATCCATACGGTGAAAAACCCCCATATCGATGACGGTGTTTTTATGAATACTATTCATGTTCATCTATTGAATTAAATCATTTTGTTCATATTAGATTTCAGGTTATGGTGTTGTAAAGCGTAAAGAACAGAATATTTAAAGGATGTTGTCATGTTTGAACTTTCAGCACGTGCACAAGATTATATTGAAAGAGCAAAAAAATTTATTAAAGATGAAATTGAGCCTGTAGAAACTGAATTTTGGGCAGAAGTTCATGAGCTGAACCAAGGTGGTGATTGGACCAAATGGCAATGGCCAGCACAGTTAGAGGTTTTAAAGGATAAAGCCAAAGCTGCAGGCTTATGGAATATGTTCTTACCTTGTCCTGAACTTGGGCAAGGCTTATCTGTACAAGAATATGCGCACATCGCAGAACTATCAGGCCGTAGCTTACTTGCACCTACAGTATTTAATTGCAATGCACCTGACAGCGGAAATATGGAAGTGATATGGCGCTATGGCACGGAACAACAAAAGCAGCAATGGTTAACACCATTACTAGACGGCACAATCCGTTCAGTATTTTGTATGACAGAACCTGCTGTTGCTTCAAGTGATGCCACCAATATGGAAGCTACGGCTGTCGTTGAAGGCGACGAAATTGTGTTGAATGGACGTAAATGGTGGTCTTCAGGTTTAGGTGATCCAAATGCCAAAATTATTATTTTTATGGCGCATACACCAGATGAAAGCAAAGACCGTCATCATCAGCATTCTATGGTTTTAGTACCAGTAGATACGGATGGAGTCAAAATAGAACGTATGCTTCCGGTCTTTGGCGACTATGATGCGCCACATGGACATGGTGAAATTAGCTTCACAAATGTTCGTGTTCCTGTTGCAAACTTCATTGGCGGCGCAGGTCAAGGTTTTGAAATTGCACAAGGTCGTTTAGGCCCAGGCCGTATTCATCATTGTATGCGTTGTATTGGTGCTGCCGAAAAATCGCTAGAACTGATGATTGACCGCGGTATGAGCCGTACTGCTTTTGGTAAAGAAATTTTAAAACTCGGTGGCAATTTAGAACGCGTAGCAGAAGCACGTGTTGCGATTGATCAGGCACGTTTACTGACCCTTTATGCAGCATATAAAATGGATACTCTAGGGAATATGGCTGCATTAACCGAGATTTCTGCAATTAAAGTAGTTGCGCCGAGTGTCTTAGAAAAAGTTGTCGATATGGCGATTCAAATCCACGGTGGTGCTGGAGTTTCTCGAGATACACCGCTCACAGGTTTCTTTGCGCAAGCACGTTCACTGCGTCTAGCTGATGGCCCTGATGAAGTGCATAAAGGTATGATTGCTAAATTAGAATTGGCAAAGCGCGGTTACAGCAGCCGCCGTAAAAAATAAACAAGTTGTAGTCACATATTTGGCATGGCAACCCCGAGTTGTCCATGCTATAAAACTATAGAAAATTATATTTTTATCATCATGATAGATTCAAGTTTAGGAAGAAAAGCATGTCAGTGATCGATGTAGGCGGTTCAGTTCGTGAGGGTGAAGAACTGGATGTCCGTGCTGTAGGAAATTGGTTGATTGAACATGGCGTTGAAATAGAAGGGCCTGTAGAAGTCACTCAATATTCAGGTGGCGCGTCAAATTGGACTTATCGCTTAAAATACGACAATGCTGATTTAATCTTACGTCGTCCACCGAAAGGCACCAAAGCCAAGTCTGCACATGATATGGCACGTGAGTATAACGTTCAGAAGGCATTATCTGAATTTTATCCTGTACTCCCTGAGATGGTGGCACTATGTCAGGACGAATCAGTGATTGGCTGTGATTTCTATGTAATGAAACGCGTAGAAGGTATCATTCCACGTGCAAACTTACCCAAAGAAATTAATTTTGATGAAACTCAAGTTCGAGCGTTGTGTACCAACGTCATCGATAAGTTAATTGAACTGCATCAAGTGCCTTATGAAGGCACCGCTTTAGAAAAAATAGGTAAGGGCGACGGATACTGTCGTCGTCAAGTGGAAGGTTGGGACGCACGCTATGAAAAAGCCAAAACCTTAAATGTTCCTTCTTTTAAATATGTCCGTAATTGGCTCAAAGACAATATTCCTGCTGACTCTAAAACCTGTGTAATTCATAACGATTGGCGTTTTGATAACGTGATATTAGATCCAAATGATCCTACCCAAGTGATTAGCGTATTGGATTGGGAAATGGCTACGCTTGGCGATCCATTGATGGACTTGGGTTCAGCTTTAGCGTATTGGGTTGAAAGTGGCGATAACGCAATTTTTAAAGCGACTCGACGCCAGCCGACTAACTTGAAAGGTATGTTTAGCCGTAAAGAAGTCGTTGAATATTACTTAGAAAAAACTGGTCTTCAAACGGACAATTGGACCTTTTATGAAGTGTTCGGCATTTTCCGTTTAGCGGTAATTGCACAGCAAATTTATTATCGCTTTTACCACAAGCAAACCAATAATCCGGCATTTAAAGATTTTTGGATTGTGATCCATGCTTTGCATATTCGTGCCTTAAAACTTATTGGTTTGCAAAAACTTGAAGCCAATGACGTGGCACAAAAATATATTGAAAAAATGAAGGATATTTTAGGGAAATGACCACGATATATTTAATTCGGCACGGTCAGGCTTCTTTTGGTGCGGAAAGCTATGACAAGCTTTCTCCCAACGGTGAGCTACAGGCTAAGGTGCTGGGACAGTATTTCGACCGTATTTTAAAAGAAAGTCCTTATGTGGTTGCGGGCTCCATGCAACGTCATCAACAAACAGCCAATCTTGCATTGGCTGAATGCTTTCCAGAAGCACAAGTTGATACAGATAACGCGTGGAATGAATTTAATCATCAGCAAGTTTTTGCTCAATATGAACCTCGATTTAACCAGCCGCATTTATTAAAAGAAGATGTATCTAAGCATGAAAACCCGCGTGCTTATTTATCTAAAATTTTTGAAGGTGCCATTGAACGTTGGACAGGCGGAGAATTTCATCATGAATATGATGAATCTTGGCCACATTTTAAAAGTCGAGTCGAAACAGCGCTAGAAAAGTTATGCACTCAACTGGCTGAAACCAAACCGCGTTATGCCGTTGTGTTTAGTTCAGGTGGAGTGATCTCCGTTGCAGTCGGTAAAATTTTAGGGCTGAGTCCTGAAAAAACATTTGCACTCAATTGGGCCATTGCCAATACCAGTATGACAACACTGCGTTTAGTCGGAAATGAACCGCAATTACTCAGTTTAAATGAACATCATTTTATAAAAGCAGTTGATCCAAATTTATTGACTTGGATCTAAGATAAACAAAGGAATTATCATGGCTAAAACAATTTTAATTACAGGTGCAAGCTCAGGGATTGGTGCAGGAATGGCACGCGAGTTTGCACAAAAAGGCTACAACTTAGCCATTTGTGCACGTCGTTTAGAGCGTCTAGAAACACTAAAACAGGAATTGGAAAGCCAATATGGCATCAAAGTGATTGCGAAAACCCTCGATGTCACAAATTACGATCAAGTGTTTGAAGTGTTCCGTGCCTTTAAAGCAGATTTTGGCAGTATTGACCGTGTTATTGTCAACGCAGGTGTCGGTGAAGGTCGTCGTATTGGTAAAGGTAATTTTGAAATTAACCGCGCCACAGTTGAAACTAACTTTATCTCTGCTTTGGCGCAATGCGAAGCTGCGGTTGAAATTTTCCGTAGCCAAAATGCAGGGCATTTGGTGGTGATTTCGTCGATGAGTGCTATGCGTGGTATGCCTAAACATTTAACGGCTTATGGTGCAAGTAAAGCAGGTGTTGCTGCTCTAGCTGAAGGTATTCGTGCAGAGCTGATTGATACCCCAATTAAAGTGACGACTATTTTCCCTGGTTATATTCGTACGGAGATCAATGAAGGTGCGAAAAAACTACCATTTGAAGTCGACGAAAAAACGGGTTCACATCTTTTAGCAAAAGCAATTGAGAAAGCACCGGTTAAAGCCTATGTACCACAATGGCCATGGTTACCTTTAGGTCTTGCGATGAAAGTATTGCCGTTAAAGATCGTGAATAAATTGGGTTAAACCTTTATGCAATAATAAAGCTCCAATTTTGGGGCTTTATTATTCTCAAATGATATTCGTCATCCTCTGTAGTTTAAAAAGGAATACATAAAACCTGTGATGAAAAGATATTAAAAGCAGCTGACTTTACAAAGAAAAATTGGAGTAATTACTCAGATTATTTATAAATAAGATATTGAAAATAAATAAAATGTTGAATATTTGAACAGACGATGATTTGTTCTCAAAATAGCGATTTCCTTTTTTTTAATTTGCTTTAATGTACAACTGTTCATTAATTTTTAGGTTTGTACTATGTCTATGTCTATGTCTTCCGATATGACAGATCAACAGCGAATTAACAAAGTCAGAACTGTCGTAACGAAAGCTGGTGAAGACTTACGTCAACAGTATCCCATTTTAAAACATCAAAACTTTATAGGCGCAACCATCCTTATTTTTGCGCTACTAGGAATGTTGGGTTCAGCGTGGGCGTTTGCTGTTGGCATTTTACCGGCATGGGCTTGTGTGATTTTGGTGGCGATGTTTGCTTCACTGACACATGAATTAGAACATGACCTGATTCATTATATGTACTTTAAAAAGACGCCGTGGGCTCACCATCTCATGTTGGCCTTGGTGTGGTTAGCACGTCCGAATACCATTAGTCCTTGGGCACGTCGTCGTTTGCATCTCAACCACCATAAATATTCAGGTTCAGAATACGATTTGGAAGAACGGGGCATTAGTAATGGCATGCCTTGGGGATTACGTCGTCTATTGGTCATTAGCGATCAATTGATGACGGTTTATTTGCGCCCATTTCAAATGATCAAAATGATTGGGAAATTCATTGAAAAACAACCTGAAAAAGAACGTAAAACTGCATTGTTCTCTCAACTGACTGGTTTTTTTCCTTTAAGTTTTGTTTATTACGGCATTTGGTATGTATTTGTCATTTATCATGTGGTGAATGGTATTGCTCCAATGTTAGGACAAAGTATTAGTTGGTCAGTCAATTTAGTGAAATTAATTCCAACGATTAATTTTCTAGCCGTTGTTTGGATTATTCCGAACTTTATACGCTCTTTCTGCTTACAATTTATCAGCTCAAATATGCATTATTATGGTGATATTGACCCACGCGATGTCATTAAACAAACTCAGGTGTTAAATCCGTGGTGGTTGTTCCCAATGCAATTATTTTGCTTTAACTTTGGTTCGACCCATGCCATCCACCATTTTGTGGTCAAAGAGCCGTTTTATATTCGTCATCTAACCGCAAAAACTGCACACCAAGTCATGCGTGAGGTTGGTGTACGTTTCAATGATTTTGGAACCTTTAAACGCATAAACCGCTGGAATTAAATCAGTACCATCTTCAAAAAAAGCCCTCAATTGAGGGCTTTTTTATGATCTAAACGTTTATAAACTACTTTTGCGCAAAAAAATGTTTGAATGCATCTTGTAAGGCAATTTGCCATACCGCGTAGGAATGTCCGCCGATATACGATTGGTAATGTACATCATGACCTTTGCTTTTTAAGTCGGCTGCAACAATAGGCGAAGTCTCTAAAATACTCAGTTCATTATTATTGCGTGAACTCTCATAACTATTGGCAGTAATAAACCAATGCTGTTTAGGTTGTGAGTTTTTATCCCGAATGATTTTACTCATGCCATTAGGGAGGTCTGTCGGCGCATTTTGCCACCAAAATGATCCAGATAACGGTACGACATGACTAATTTGATTTGGATTGTCTAAGGCTAAATAAGCTGAACTTAAACCGCCAAGACTTGACCCAAGTAGTACCGTTTTCTTCGAATCGACTTTTGCAGGTGCATTTTTTTGAATCCAAGGCATCAGTTCATCACTAAAAAATGCTGAAAATTTTTCATTTGGTGTTAATTCTTTAGGTCGTTCCTGATCATTCGGTGGAGAAACAAATATGGCTTGAATTGGCGGTAACTGACCTTGTTCAACTAAAATGTCTAACGCCTTTGGAACATTCAGTAATTCATTATATTGCTGACCATCAAAAAATATAGCGGTGATATAGCTTTGATTTTTCTTAGCTTTAGATTGGTAAATTTGGATTTTACGTGAGTTATTCAAAATTTTGCTGTCTAGAACAAACTCTTGTAATTGGGGCTGGTGCACATTTGGATATTGTTTTGGATCAATAAAAGGCGGGGCATCTTTAAGCGCCACTAAATTTTCATTACGCAAGCCTGATGTGTCATCACTTGCGAGATAAGTGTTTTTGTTGAAAGGATCAATGCGTTGTACTTGTATCACAGCACGACGCTGCGTTCTTGATTCTTTAAGTTTTGGATTCAGATGCGGACAATAATTTGACAGATAACCTTCTAAGTTCGGTAAGTCGACAGCAAAGCTATAACTGCCAATATAACGATGATCAATGATGGATTCTTTAAACCAAATATCGGTATTTGGTAGGCGTGTTAACCATTCATGGTCATTACTCGGGCCACCAATAAGACGAACATTATGCTGCGCACCTTTCCATAAAAAAATTATACGGTCATGTTTTTCATCATAGTTTTCAATGATTGGTGTACCCATAAGCTCTACACGCTTCCAAAAATCTTCGAGAATTTGAGCATGTTGTTTTGGATTTTGATCTAACTGATGTTGTAGGTTTAATAATATTTGGCTTCGCGCTTTAACATCTTCACATGCAGCAGCATAGGGGAAATATTTTTTTTCTATTGTATCGGTTAAAGCGGGTGAATTTTGAGTTTGGGCAAAAGCAGAAGAAACAGCAATGCTCATAGAGCATGCTAAAAAAAGTGGGGAAAGTTTTTTCATTGAAATAATAAAATAGGTAGGATGAAAACCAATAAATGATAATCATTATTAATATAAAAAACTAGCAATATGCCGCAGAATGATGCTTTTAACAAAAGAAAATGTAGAAAAATAACAATAGAGTCAATGCTTTGTTTCTTAAACTATTTAAAATAATGAAGACGACAAGCTCTCAATCATTGCTAAATATTATGCTACTCAAAGTATCAACACTGCTGCTGTTACCTGCATTACTGATCCAAGGTTACCGTGTAAAAAAAAATACCCCACGTTTAGCAGAACCGGTGGGAGAGCGCTGTGGAATGATTGGTCAGGGTAATCGGCCATTATCGGTATTGATCCTTGGTGACTCAGCGGCAGCAGGTGTCGGCGTCGAGCATCAGTCGGATGCGTTATTGGGACAATTGCTTAAAATTTTATCGCCTGATTATCAAGTTCACTTTTGTCTTGAAGCCACAACGGGGCATAACAGCCAGCAAATCATCAATGCTTTGGACAATGTCACTATGCAGAACTTTGATGTCGTGATCAGCTCTGTTGGTGTCAATGATGTCACAGCTTTAAAACAGCCAGACCAATGGTTGAAGCTCCAGCAGCGTTTATATCAAGCTGTCGAGGAAAGGTTTCATCCACAGCTATTGATCATTTCAGGTGTGCCACCAATGGATGCGTTTCCAGCTTTACCGTTTCCATTGTCATGGTTGTTTGGACAATATTCGCAAAAGATGAATGCGCTTTTAAAAAATTATGTTAATACTCAAGCGAATATGAGATTAATTCAATACGATTTACACGAGTATCGTGAAAAAAAATTAAAAATGGCCAAAGACGGCTTTCACCCGAGTAAAGAAATTTATCAGTTATGGGCTGAAAAAATAGCGAAACATATCACTGAACAATTTTCATAGATAATATATGATTCAATCACTTGGTGAAGTTACATCTATATGAGTAAAGATATTTCAGACGTGAATCCGCAAATCGAAACGCATCCTTTAGCGCCATTTTTGCCATCAAATGGGAAACTCTTGATGCTAGGGAGTTTTCCTCCACCCAAAACACGCTGGAAGATGGATTTTTATTATCCAAATTTCCAAAATGACATGTGGAAAATCTTTGGCCTATGTTTTTTTCAGGATAAAAATTATTTTCTCAATGTAGATAGCAAGACTTTTAAAGAACAGCGCATTCGAGATTTTTTAAATCAAAAAGGCATAGGCATTTTTGATACGGCCTATCAAGTGATTCGTTTGAAAGGCAATGCATCAGACAAGTTTTTACAGCTCCATCAGCAAACCGATATTGCGAAGCTTCTTAGGCAGATGCCTAATTGCCATAGTATTATGACGACAGGAGACAAAGCGACTGATACTTTAATGCTCTCTATGCCAGAAAATACGGAAAAACCACACATTGGGCATGCTGTTCATACCGAATTTGCAGGCAGAGATTTGACTTTATACCGTATGCCATCATCATCTAGAGCTTATCCACTAGCACTGGAAAAAAAAGCTGAAGCCTATCAAAGCTTATTTAAAGATATAGGCTTACTTTAGGGAAGTTTACGTTATTGTGAGATACCTTGAAATTTATGTCTCATTTAAACAGGCAAACATTCAATGATTAAAAGGTGGCATCTTAATAATGGATAAACACCAATTCCTTAGCCATCATATTCAACATAATCCCAAAGGTTTAAACGCGCTTTAATTTCTTTGCGAATATGAGGCAGCATAGGCAGTAAAGTGCCATCGATCCATAAACTCAGAGTCTGGGATGAAACTTTTTTGTTTGCATCATCTACAATTTGCGCGCCTTTCACGATCACCAAAGTTTCTTCGCTAGCTGCAGTTTCAATGCCTTTAAATAAAAGCTGTAATTCATGACCTGTATCTTGAATTAACCATTCCAACTCAATTTGAATATTGTGATTAGATTTAAGTACAGCTTGGCCTTCAATTATGTCATTGTCAGATAAGCAGTCATGCTCAACCCGAACTTTCGACAAAAACCATTCTTGATGACCAAGTTCAGGAAGTGTCGTAAAAGGCGTTAAAATATCACTTAAATTAAATTGGCGGCTTAAATCAAAAAATTGCATTAGAAAACTTTAGGGGGAGATAAAACAAAATAAGCGGTGGATGTTAAAGCATCATCAAGTGTGAGTAAAACCTTTGCTTTTATTGAGATATTTTATGTATAAATAGCATTCAATCTATCTAAATTAAGTCTAAGATAAATGAATTGCGAAAATAATATTCACATAAATGATGTGCACAGCCCCATAGACTTAAAAGATCCAATCGAAGCTAAACAATGGGCCGCTGAAGTGAATCTTAAACGACCGTGGCGTTATGACATCTTTCAAATGTATGTCGACTCTATTTTGGCTTTAAACCCGAATGCGCACGTGCTTGAACTCGGTTCAGGCCCAGGCTATTTGGCAGAGTTTTTAATCAATCATTGTCCAAATATAGATTACACAGCATTTGATTTTTCCGAAGCTATGCATGACTTGGCAAAAGGAAAACTAAGTGCAGCGCAACGCTTAAAATGTAATTTTATAACAGGGGATTTCAAACAATCTGCTTGGGAAGAATCACTTCACTTCAATCAAAACAGCACCTTTGATGTGATTATTATTCATCAGGCCTTACATGAATTGAGGCATAAGGCGTATGCAGCAGAGTTTCATCGGACTGTAAAAACGTTGTTAAACACACAAGGCGTGTATTTTGTATGTGATCATTTATATGCACCACATGCACAGCAAAATCATGAGTTGTATATGTCAGTTGAGGAACATTTAGCCGCGCTGAAAGCAGCCAATTATGGCCAAGTGGAATGTCTGGGTGAAGTCAATGGTTTGGTTCTTTTCAAAAGCCAGCACTCATATGAACGAGACAGACTAAGACCGTTTTTGACTTGATCGAACTTATCAGATTATTTCAATAAATAGCCTCGACGAGGGCAATTCAATCATTTAGCAGTACGTTGTCATTACATCATCCATTCAATCGGGAGGTATGACACTGCTTTTATACTAAATCGTTGGAATCGAGTTGTTTCAGGTTCATGGGTATAGGTTTTGGTTTTTCCATTTTTTTGATGCTCTAACCAAATGATTTCGCCGTTTTCATCCAGTTTTAATTCATACGCAATTTGCGGTAAATATTGGTTTAATGCGGCAGAAATATCGTTTTGTAATCGATCAGACTTAACGACAAGGCCAACTTCCGAATTTAAATTTGCGGAACGTGGATCAAAGTTAAATGATCCAATAAACACCATTCCGTCGATATCGAAAAATTTTGCATGCAAACTAGAGGCATTTTTGCCTTTTGCGGGGATGATATTTCCAGTTATGACCTCATACCATGTGCGTTTTGAACGCTCTATATAAGGTTTAAATTCATATAGTTTCACGCCATTTTCGAGTAAGTCTTTGCGATATTTCTGATAAAACGCATGAACGACAGCGACGTCATTGGCTAAAAATGAATTGGTTAACACACGGACTTCTACATTTTTACCTGCAAGACCCGTTAGAAAGTCAGTTCCTTGTTGCGTGGGAACAAAATAAGCTGAAACCAATTCTATACGTTCTTTTGGCTGTCCCATCAAGGTCGAAAATTGGTTATAAATCAATTCTTGTTCTTTGGCTTCACCACGTATTTTATTCGGACTATCCGCAATAAAATGAGCTTCAGCCCAATTCACCGGTCTTAGTTTAAGCTGAGCCGCCAGTTGTTGCTGTGCATAGTTAATGCGCTGTTGATCTTTAGTCAACGTTGTAGAGTTTTCTTGGTACGTTTGTCTTAATTGATTTAAGTCTTCTTTTGTACCTGCACCAATCCATTGCTGAACAGAATAACTTAAATCATCATTCCAAAAGTTCAAAAACACTTGATTGGCTTGTTGAATGGCTTCCCCATAGAAAAGGATATCCAAATCTGTAAATTGAAAACTTTCACTGGCATCAAAATATTCATTACTGATGTTACGACCGCCAGTTACGCCCATAAAACCATCGGCAATAATTAATTTATTATGCATACGATGGTTAATGTGCTTTAAGCGAAATGCATAATCAATGACACGTAATTTTCTGAATTTATAGGGATTAAATAGTTTGATTGAAATGTTAGGATGAGCTGAAAGGCTTTGTAAGGTCGGATCGAGTTTTGTCCCGTTTTGATCATCAATTAATAACCTTACTTTTACTCCACGGTCAGCGGCATGCAGTAATTCTTGAAACATCAGATGCCCAATAGCATCATTTTCCCAAATGTAATATTGCAAATCGATGGTGTATTTTGCATTTCGAATCAAATGTAGGCGAGAAGCAATGCTTAAGAAGGCATCATCTAATGCTAAATAAGCCGTTTGTTTTTGTTCTAATTTTTCTAAATCCGTAGCAGACGTAATCCATTTTTCTGCATGTGATTGTATAGGGACATCTTTTTTTGACTGATTGCTAGGTAAGCTGCATCCAGTTAATAGGCTGATGGAAACAGTTAAACCGACAGTACAACTTATTTCACGTAATTGTATCATTCGAATAGCATTAATCATTCCTTGAAAAATTCATCATAACATCATGTTTTAAGGTTGTATCTAGGCTTAAAAAGAGGTTACTGTAACTCATCTGTTAATATAAGCCATACAGGATGTTTTTAGACATGAAATCACGTGCAGCCGTTGCTTTTGGACCGGGTCAGCCTTTAGAAATTGTTGAAATTGATGTGGCACCACCTAAAGCAGGTGAGGTTTTAGTCAAAATTAGCCATACAGGTGTGTGTCATACAGATGCATTTACATTGTCGGGTGATGATCCTGAAGGCGTATTTCCAGCAATTTTAGGGCATGAAGGTGCAGGTGTTGTGGTTGAAGTCGGTGAAGGTGTGACTTCAGTGCAACCAGGTGATCATGTTATTCCACTTTATACTGCAGAATGTGGTGAATGTTTATTCTGTAAATCGGGTAAAACAAATCTTTGTGTATCGGTACGAGCAACACAAGGGAAAGGTTTAATGCCGGATGGCACAACACGTTTTTCTTATAATGGTCAGCCGATTTATCACTATATGGGCTGTTCAACATTCTCTGAATATACTGTGGTTGCAGAAGTTTCTTTGGCAAAAATTAACCCTGAAGCGAACCACGAACATGTATGTTTGTTGGGTTGCGGCGTAACAACAGGCCTTGGTGCAGTTAAAAATACCGCTAAAGTTCAGGAAGGTGATTCAGTTGCAGTCTTTGGTTTAGGTGGTATTGGTTTGGCTGTGGTACAAGGTGCTAAAAAAGCCAAAGCAGGTCGTATCATTGCCGTAGATACCAATCCTGATAAATTCAAACTGGCTGAAGAATTTGGCGCGACGGATTTTGTTAATCCAAAAGATTATGATCGTCCTGTACAGGAAGTGATTGTAGAAATGACCGGCTGGGGTGTCGACCATTCATTTGAATGTATTGGCAATACCAATGTGATGCGCTCTGCTTTGGAATGTGCTCACCGTGGTTGGGGTCAATCTGTGATTATTGGTGTGGCAGGTGCAGGTCAAGAAATTTCAACCCGTCCATTCCAATTGGTTACTGGCCGTACTTGGAAAGGCACTGCTTTTGGTGGTGTTAAAGGTCGTTCACAATTACCGGGTATGGTAGAAGAAGCCATGTCAGGCGAGATCAAACTTGAACCATTCGTGACCCATACTATGGGGCTGGATAAAATCAATGAAGCCTTTGATTTAATGCATGAAGGTAAATCAATTCGCTCCGTTGTACATTTTGAAGACTAAACATTGATTTAAATATTAATGCGTTAATTTTCACTATTTAAAAACTAGGCTTTTGCCTAGTTTTTTTATTTGTGTCGTTATAACAAATCAAAACTTCAAATTAGGATTTGCAAAAAGTGACAGATTGTTAGACATAAAATGATAAAAAATGCCAAATGATAGATTTTGTCCCGAATTCACATGGTGGGAAATTAGCACTAAACATAAGGTAAGCATAATTTAAAAACAAATGTATATTAATGCATTATCCGAGGCAAAAAATGACAACTACAAGTTACAAGCCTGAGTGGATTCGGGAAGATTTTATTGATTTTATTGCAGAAAAATTTGATGCAATTTGGGCCTACAAACGTGTAAAAGCACAATTGGTCAAATCACGTTGTGTGGGGATCGGGTTTTATGAACTGAGTTTTTTAGCGAATCACAACTTTAAAGCAGCAAACTATCGACCAGGCCAATGTATTCTAGTGACAGTGGTCAAAGATGGTGTACGTCATCAACGTAGCTATAGCATCGTCGAAATAAATACATCTCGTCACGTGGTGATTGCCGTCAAACAACAAGGCAAAGTTTCCAACTGCTTAACTCAATTAAAAACAGGTGATGTTGTTGAATTATCGCAACCGCAAGGTGAGTTTGGCCTAAAGCTAAATTCGGATCGACCAATTTTACTGCTTGCTTCAGGTAGTGGTATTACCTCAATCATGGCTTTGTTTAAACAAGCGATTCAGCTTGGGCGTACGGTTGAACTGATTTATTTCAATCGAGATGATGCTTATTTGGATGAATTGATTCAACTAGCGAAGCAATCTAACCATGCACATTTACATGCGATTAATACGCTGAAAACCAAATTGCATATCTCACCAGAGATGCTAAATCACATGGTGCCCGATTTTAAGCAGCGAGATTGCTATGCCTGTGGTGCAGCGCCAATGATGCAAAGCATTGAGCAACTGTATCGTGAGTTCAAGCTTTCAGATTATTTAAATACAGAATATTTTCAGATGATTGCTGATGATTCAGTGCCTGCTCAACCTGTCACTTTTAGTTTAGCCCAACAAGATTTTTTAGCAGAAGGTAACTTACTTGAAAGTGCTGAAAAAGCCGGTTTAAAACCTGCGCATGGTTGTCGGATGGGTATTTGTAATACTTGTTCGTGTACGAAATTGCAGGGTTCAGTGAAAAACTTACTTACTGGCGAAATCGATCATGCGAATAACACGCAAATCAAGTTATGTGTCTCTCAGGCAATTTCACCTGTACGTATTCAACTCTAATCTAAGCCGTATAAAAATAAATCAGGGGCGTCAACATGAATCAATCGATATATATTCGTCCGAATAGTAAGTCACGTTATTTATCTCCAGAACAAACTGCTGAATTTGGCGAAAAAGTCGAGCAAATACGACGTGAAATCATGCAGAGTGTAGGTGAAAAAGATGCAGCGTATATTTATAAAATTCGTAATTTTGTCCGTTATAGCGAGATCGCATCTCGTGGCATGTTGATGTTTGCAGGTTGGATTCCACCAGTATGGTTACTCGGTACGGGTTTATTGGGTATTTCTAAAATCGTAGAGAACATGGAACTCGGTCATAATGTGATGCATGGTCAGTTTGATTGGTTAAATGACCCGAGTTTAAATGGTGCTAATTATGATTGGGATACCATTGCCACGGGTCAAGACTGGAAATATACCCATAACTATGTGCATCATACATATACCAATATTGTGGGGATGGACCATGATGTCGGTTATGGTTTAATTCGTGTGAGTGAATCGCAAAAGTGGGAGCCACGTTTTCTTTTCAATATTCCACTGGCAGCCCAACTCATGGTTTTCTTTGAGTGGTATGTCGGCATTCAACGTTTACATTTAGAAGATGTTATTGCGTATAAAACCAAAACTTGGAAAGATGTATGGCATGAAGCGGCCGATGTACGTCAGAAAATTAAGCGCCAAGTGATTAAAGATTATGTGTTTTTCCCGCTTATTGCAGGTCCCAATGCCATTCCGGTATTTGCAGGAAATGCTGTAGCCAACGTGATTCGTAGCTTATGGGCTTCCGCTGTCATATTTAATGGCCATTTTACAGAAGATGCGGAAAACTTTGAGATGGATAATACCGAAAATGAAACTCGAGCAGAGTGGTATCTCCGTCAAATTCGTGGCTCAAGTAATTTTAGTGGAACACAATGGTTGCATATACTCAGTGGTAATTTGAGTCACCAAATTGAACACCATTTATTCCCAGATATGCCTGCAAACCGCTATGCAGAAGCCGCACCTAAAATTAAAGCACTCTGTGAGGAATATGGTATTCACTACAACGAAGCCAGTTTTATCAAACAGTTTGCCAGCGTTTGGGTTCGACTCGCGAAATGTTCAGTGCCAAATGACTGGCGTGCCGAGCTTAAGGAACGTTCAGCTTCACTTCAGCAGCGCCTTAAACAAAAAATCATGAAGAAAATCGGGTGTTAAAATACAGTATTGTTTAGCAATATTGCCCTTAATGCTTCCAATGGATGATTTCTAAAGCATTAAATTCGCCAAAGTAGCGTTCATCTACTTTGGCTTTTTTAGATATATCTAGCGAGCGAGAGTTATTCAACTAATTGCACGCTATTCTGAATGCCACAAGATTCTACAAAATATGCATCATGTGAAACGAGGATCACCGCACCTGTATAATGCTGAATGGCTTGAGCCAATAACATTCTAGACTCTATATCTAAGTGATTTTCAGGTTCATCTAACAATAAAAGCTCAATATTCGGTGTTAAATAATTTAAGCCCAACAAGGTCACTTTTAAACGCTCACCACCACTTAAACAGTGAAATGGCAGTTCCGCTTTTTGACCACGGATTCTAAGTTGACCGAGTTGATTACGCCATTCCGTTGACGAAACCTCAGGATTAAACTTTGCCAAATTGTCCAAAACACTCAGTTCTGGTGATAAATTACTCAAGTTTTGATCTAAATACAGGGTATGCACAGACAAAAACGTTTCATGGCTAGACTGTGATGTGGTCTGACTCAAATACTTTAGAAATGTAGATTTACCAATACCATTTTTTCCTTTTAAATGAATTTTTTCACCTGCCTGTAAGGCCAAGTCGAAAGGCTGGTGCTGAGATGTTTTGCGATGAAAATGTTTAACTCTTAAGATTTCTCCTGTTTTTTCAGCGTGATGTTGAAAAACGAATTGCTGCTCTTTGACATGCTCAAGTTGTTGCTGTGACTGAATCAGTTGAGATTTCTTTTCTTCCAATTGCTTCTGCTGTTGCATTTGAACTGTCGCGAGGCTTTGACTGGCTTGTTCCTTTTTAAAATCGAGTAATACTTTAGCTTGGGAGCCCGACTTGCGTAGTGTATGACCTTGTTGTTCTCGTTTTTGCGCTTTCAGCTGTGTTTCGTGTTGCTGTGATTTGAGTTGTTTTAACTCACGCTGCTGCTGTAAAGCATTACGCTGTAAGGCTTTATTTTGCAAATCATTTTGTTGAACGTAGTCTTCATAGTTGCCAGTAACATGCCTGAGTCCAAACTCATTTAAAGCATAGATATGCTCTACATGTTGCAGCAATTCTCGATCATGACTGACGACGAATGCACCCGCAGGATGGTTTTTTAAACGATCGATGAGCCATAAGCGTGAGGATGCATCTAAATGGTTACTAGGTTCATCCAAAAGTAAATAATGGTCAGTTTTTAAAAATAATGCACACAATGCCAATTTGGTTTTTTGCCCCTCACTTAGCTGAGCGACAGGGAAATTTAAATCAGTCGGAAGTGACGCCTGCTTAAGTTGTTGCTGCCATAGTGCAGGACGGTGCCATTGGTTTTCAGTCAGCTCAAAATCTTCAAAACTTGTGCTGCCTATTTCGATACGTTGAAATGCGTCATATAAGTCTTCCACACCGAGTGCAGAAGCAATCGTGTCAGCTTCTAGTCGAGAAAATTGTGATAAATAGGCATGTGGTAAATTCCATGAAATTTCACCTTCATAGGGGAGATCTTTCAGATTTTGCTCATATAAGATTTTAAGGATGCAGGATTTTCCTAAACCATTGCGACCAACACATGCCGAAAGTTATTGTTGATTGAGGTTAAATTTCAGGTTTTTAAAAAGTGTTTTGGATGGAAATTCCAAGCTTAATTTGGAAATTGTACAAGCCGTTTGAGTCATAGATGCACCTTGCGATAGCAAAGATGCGCAATACAAATAACTAATTTTATTCTATAAAAAAGACAATATTTGAGAAAATGCAGTCGAAGTCATTAGCCATGTGTTTGCACATCAAAAAAATGGATTTGATGATGAAAAAACAGGGCTTACTTCATTGGCAAATACTCGAATTAAAAATAAATGGAAAAAAGCTTTAAACAGCCTAATGTTGTGCAGTCTAATAAATGTTTATTTATTAATCAATACATCAAATTTTAAAAATAGGTCGCTATAATTGACAGCAGAGTTATTTAATACAACAAAATAGCAAAAAACTATTGTCAAACCGATGAATACAGCGTATTTTAATTTTCAGACAGATACTTTTTGATGAAATCAAGATGTTAAAGCAACCTTTAATCTCAAACGCATATTATTACTTCTGGCAGTTTAGATAATTGCCTGAACGCGTTCGGGCATGAAAAAGGTTGCCCACCAAGTTTATACCTGATCGGCAACCCTGATCAGGTTTTTTTATGTCTTGATTTTTATAATATTTTTGGAGAAATCTCATGTTTACAGTAAATAATTCATATTTTAGCAACGGTTATTGGTTTTACTTTAGTCAGTCTATGTCTAAAGCCTTGAAGTCCCAAAGTCCCATAACGCTCAGATAAAAGATCGGACTGTTTATACGTACAGTCCAAAGGAATAGAACCAATGAATGCGCTAAATACAGCTTTACAACAAACTCAAAATTCAGAAATTCAGAAATCTACACGGCCAAAAGAAACGCTTTTGAGCTTGCCACATCAACTGAAACAACAATTACCTTTATCAGTTCATGCTGCAGAACAAATTGCTGCACATCGTGCAACGATTCAAAATATTTTGACGGGTCAAGACCCGCGTCTAATGATTATTACAGGTCCATGTTCAATCCATGATCCGATTGCTGCGTTGGAATATGCTGAAAAATTAAAACAATTACAGGCACAGGTTTCAGATCAAATTTTTCTTGTGATGCGCGCATACATTGAGAAACCACGTACTACAGTGGGCTGGAAAGGCTATATGTATGACCCAAGTTTAGATGGTTCATCTAATATGCAGTTGGGCTTAGAAAAATCACGTGAGCTGTACTTACAAATTATTGAAATGGGTTTGCCAATTGCCTCTGAAATTTTAAGCCCAATGGCGACGGGTTATTTTGATGACCTTTTGGCTTGGGGTGCAATCGGTGCGCGTACCAGCGAATCACAAATTCATCGTGAAATCTCGAGTCATATGCCATACAGTATTGGTTTCAAAAACGGAACAGATGGCTCAATCCAAATTGCTTTAGATGCCATTCAATCTGCTTCGCATCCACACCAGTTTTTAGGTATGAGTCAAGCCGGCTTACCGTGTATTTTAGAATCCGTTGGCAACCCGCAAGCACATTTGATTTTACGTGGTTCTAATACAGGTCCAAATTATAGTTTGGCTGAAATAGACAAAATTCGCAGTAAAGCAAAAGGCGATTTACCAGCTTTAGTGATCGATTGTAGTCATGGTAATAGCCATAAAGATCCAATGAAGCAACCTGAAGTATTACGCACAATTGTTGCGGAGCGTGAGCATACCCAAGTGCGTGGTGTGATGTTAGAAAGTCATTTAGTGGATGGTAATCAAAAAATTAGTTGTGACATGACTTATGGTCAGTCTGTAACAGATGGATGCTTAGGTTGGGACAAAACCATTGATTTAATTCAACAGGTTGCGAATGAACTTCGTGCATCACAAATCAAACGTAGTGCTTAACAATCCAGAGCATACTCAGTCTGAATTGATTTAGCCCAAAGCCTTAGAACATTGATTGTTCTAAGGCTTTTATTTTGAAAAATCCTTTGTTGCTTACTTCAATATAAAAATTGAAAAATGGCATATTTCCTAAAATATATACTGATAATTCAGTATTTTATGTTTGAGTGAGTTACACTTTTTATGCACAATAATGTCTAAGCCCAATACAGCGCCAGAAATAATGACAATCTGTGCTTGGGTGTTTGAAATTTTATATTGGGGAAGTTGATGTACACTGCTGAATTGTTGGAAGAAGCACGCCGTTTTATGTTCCACATGTTAACAAAAGTGGTTGAATATGGTGGTTCTGATTTATTTATTACGGCAGATTTTCCACCAAGTATTAAACATCAAGGCATGATGAAACCTTTTGGGCAGCAAGCGCTTGATGCTGAGAAAACAAAGCTTTTCGCCTATAGTTTGATGAATGAGAAGCAGCGCAAAGAATTTGAGAAAGAATTAGAATGTAACTTTGCGATTAGTGTGCCAAACGTTTCACGTTTTCGTGTCAATGTATTTCAGCAACAGTTACATGTAGGTATGGTCATTCGTACCATTAGCGCAGAAATTCCAAATTTTGAAAAGCTTAAATTACCGGCTTCGCTTAAGCACGTGATTATGGAAAAACGTGGTTTGGTTTTAGTGGTTGGTGGTACAGGTTCAGGAAAATCAACCTCTTTAGCGGCGCTGATTGATTATCGAAATGAAAACAGCGCAGGGCATATCATCACTGTTGAAGACCCAGTGGAATATGTGCATAAGCATAAAAAATCCATGATTACGCATCGTGAAGTTGGTGTAGATAGTCATTCGTGGCATAACGCCTTAAAAAATACACTACGACAAGCGCCAGATGTGATTTTAATCGGTGAAATTCGTGACACCGAGACGATGGAACATGCAATCGCCTTTGCTGAAACTGGGCATTTATGTTTAGGTACGCTACATTCAAATAACGCCAATCAAACCCTAGATCGAATCATTAACTTCTTCCCAGAGGAGCGAAGAAATCAATTGCTTATGGATTTATCGAGCAATATGAAAGCGATTGTTTCGCAGCGTTTAATCCGGACTAAAGATGGTAAAGGACGCCGTGCAGCCGTTGAAATCATGTTAAACACGCCGCTTATTTCAGATTTGATTTTGAAAGGTGAGTTTCATGAATTAAAAGCGATCATGGCTAAATCTCGTGAACTTGGGATGCAAACTTTCGACCAAGCTTTATTTGATTTATATAATGACGGCGCAATTTCTTATGAAGAGGCCTTAAGAAATGCCGATTCAACCAATGAATTACGTTTGCAAATTAAACTGAAAAGTTCACGTGCAAATGGTACTTCAGCGGCTGCGCAATCCTTTAGTATGGTTGAAGAAAAGAAAGAAGAACCTGAAAGTACCGAAGCTTCGGAAGAAATATAAGCTGCATATTCATACAAATGGTATATAAGCCAATTCAGCTATCATATTGAAATAAAAAAATCAGCCTGAGGGCTGATTTTTTAGATATTAGAAATATTTACAGGCCAGCTTCATATTGTTCGCTGGTCAATAAATTATCAACATCAGCCATATTGTCTGGTTTAATTTTATAAATCCAGCCTTTGCTATAAGGCGCATCGTTTACAAAATCAGGATCATCTTCAAGGTCCGGATTGACTTCAACGACTACACCAGAAACCAGTGCATGAATATCAGAAGCGGTTTTTACCGACTCAACCACACCCGCTTGTTCGCCAGCAGTGATATGTTGACCAACATCTGGTGCTTCAACATAAACTAAATCACCCAATGCGTCTTGTGCATGATCAGAAATGCCTGTTACAACAAGGTCACCTTCAATTCGCACCCATTCATGTGTACTTGCGTACTTTAAATCTGAAGGATGATTCATTGATAACTCCTTAAATCCATTAAATTCATTTTTGGCATGAGTTATACATGCTTTTTACGTAAAACAAAAGACTTATAAGTACGGATCTTTACGCCAATTGCTTGGGCTACGACCACTCCAGCGTTTAAATGCACGGCTAAAATTGGCGACATCGCTATAGCCCAATTCATCAGCAATTTGCTCTAAGGTAAAGTCAGTCCGTGATAGAAGCGAAGTAGCATGACGGTAGCGAACTTCGTCAACCAATGTTGAAAATGAAGTCCCTTCGGCAGCAAGTTGGCGTTTAAGGGTTCGATCGGACATGTGTAGCCGTTCAGCAACACTTTCAATACTTAAATAGTGCTGCTCAGAGTTAGTTAAAATGTCACGAACGCGCATGGCAATACGGTGGCGTTCGCCCAAAGCAGAAAGTTCAGCTTCACATTGATTAATCGCGATTTGACTGGCAATCGGGTCTGCATGGACCAATTTATTGGTTAAATATTGCTTATCAAAACTAAGTAAGAGATGTGGCTGATCAAATCTAAATTGGTGTCGTGGATATTTGGCAATAAACCGCTCAAAACCTTCAGGTTGAGGGAAATCAAAATCAATTTCTCCCGCAGAATAATCCACACCGGTAATTGCTTTGCCCATGCTGATCATGCCAAAAATTAAGGCAATTGAAATCTCAGTACGTAAAGGCTCAATCGTCACGTCGGTTTGTAGTTGAACAGTCGCTTTGGTTCCAAATGTCGAGAAAAAAAGCTGTAAAAAGGGCATGCGTAACTGAATAAAACGGTTTGCCAAGACTAAGGCATCGGTTATGTCATTCGCCGTCATGATGGCATAGCCAATAAAACCATGAATTGAGATGCGCATTTGGTTGCCCAAATGAAAACCTAAAGTTGGCTCACCAGTTAATCGTAGTGCGTGCTCTACCAATTGATTGGCGATGGGTGTTGGAATACGGAAATCTGGTTCAGCCAATTGTTCGCTGTTTAATCCGAAGGGACTAAATAATGTCTCTGCAGTGTAGCCCCATCGAGAGACCACATCTAATAGGAGCAATCCATATACTCCGGGAATACCCTGATCCTGACGGGAATTAATTGTTTTCATAGCGTTCCGTTGCAATGCGGTTTTTTCTTCTGTTCAAGCTTATATTGGCATGATTCTGTGTTGTATCCCACAAAAATTGTTGGACAAACTGACTAGGCTCAATTATTTATAGCGGCCTACCTTAGCGTTGTAAAGTAGGCCGTTAAGGATTAATTCTGTTTAAAATCTTTGGAAAAGACCACAATTTTGGTCGTAGACATATAAAGAACGTCATTGTGCTGATTGAGCGCTTGAGTAACATAGGTCACAATGCCGCGGTCTGTCTTACTTTTCGACGGAGTAATTGCTGATATTTCAACTTCTACACGAATTTTATCCCCCGGACGTGTTGGGCGCGGCCAACGCAGACTTGATTCAGAGCCAATTAAGCCATAAGCCACAGGGAAACATTCAGTCCATAAGCGCATTGTTACAGCAGCAGTATGCCAACCACTTGCCGCTAGCCCTTGAAAGATCGGGTGCTGTTGGGCTTTGACTTCATCTGTATGAAATTCCTGAGGATCATAAGCGTTGGCAAATTTTTTTATTTCTTCAACAGTCATTTCATATTCACGACTGCTAAAGTGATCACCAACTTTAAGGTCTTCCAGATACAGCATTTTCATCTTCCTTTGATTCTACTTTATGTTGTTCTATTAAAAATCCACCGGTTTGACGCTGCCACAAGTGTGCATAAATACCATTCAAAGCGACAAGCTCTTCATGGGTGCCTTGCTCAGCAATATGTCCTTGATCCAAGACAATCAATCGGTCCATTTGCGCAATTGTTGAGAGTCGATGCGCAATGGCAATCACAGTTTTGCCTTGCATCAAATCATCTAAACTCGATTGAATCGCAGCTTCGACTTCTGAATCGAGCGCACTTGTGGCTTCATCTAAAATTAAAATTGGTGCGTCTTTTAAAAATACTCGAGCAATTGCAATACGTTGACGCTGACCGCCAGATAATTTAACACCACGTTCACCAACAAATGCGTCATAGCCACGTTGACCACGTAAATCGATCAATTGAGGAATGAATTCATCAGCTTTCGCTTTGCGTACTGCATCATACATTTCTTCATCAGTCGCATTCGGACGGCCATATTTAATATTTTCTTCAACCGTGCGATGCAATAACGAGGTGTCTTGGGTCACCAAAGCAATATTTTTTCTCAAGCTATCTTGGGTAATATCTTCTATATTTTGGCCATCAATCGAAATACGACCATGGTTGATATCGTAAAAGTGGAGTAAAAGTTGAATTAATGTCGATTTTCCGGCACCTGAACGCCCGACTATACCGATTTTTTCACCTGGTCGAATGGTTAAATTAAATTGATTGATGACCTTTTTATCATTATAAGCAAAACTGACATCTTCAAATTTAATTTCGCCTTGCTGTACTTTTAAGTCGGTTGCATCAGGTTTATCTTGAATATGAATCGGGCGGCCCATAGTCTTCATACCATCTTGAATTGTCCCGACATTTTCAAAAAGGGCAGACGTTTGCCACATCATAAACTCGGAAATACTACTGAGTTTTAAAATCATGGCGGTCGCTGCTGCAATGACCCCAAGCTCAGCTTGACCATCCATCCAAAGCCAAACAGCTGTTCCAAGTACACCACCATATAAAACTATGATCAGCAAATTCGTCGCGATATTGTATTTTGCTGCAAGACGCATTTGCTTATACACCGTCACCATAAACTCTTTCATAGAGGCTTTGGCATATTGGCTTTCGCGTCCTGCATGGGCAAACAATTTCACCGTTTGAATATTGGTGTAGGCATCGGTGACACGACCAGTCATTACTGCGCGTGCATTGGCTTGTTCATTTGAAATTTTGCTTAATTTTGGGATGAAATAGCATGCAGAACCAATAAATAAAGCCAGCCAAAGTAATAATGGAACAATCAACAGTGGCGATATAGCACCTAAAATCACGGTGATCGAAATCAGGTAAATGAAGACATAGGCCAACATGTCACCAAGAATAATCCAAAACTCACGTACAGCCAGTGAAGTTTGCATGACTTTGGCAGATAAACGACCTGCAAAGTCGTTGTGGAAGAAATCTAAACTTTGTTTCAGTAATAAGTTATGAAATCTCCAACGTAGGCGCATTGGAAAGGTGCTATATAGAATCTGATGTTTAATAATGGTTTGAAGGCAAGAAAAGAAGATATTTGCCAATAAAATAAAGCTCAAAATGGTCAGATTGGTCTGGTGCTGCTGTAAAAAGGTTTCAGGTTGAGACTTACTGATCCAATTGACTAAATCGCCAATTTTGGAATAAAGCAATGCTTCAAAACTCGCTACACCAGCTGTACAGAGTACCAATAACAATAGGTATTTTTTTACACCCGTCGCAGCTTGCCATACAAAGGGGAAAAATTTTGTCGGCAATGGTTTATTCAAGTCCTGTTCAGGATAAGCGTCAACTAAATTTTCAAACCATTTAAGCATGCAGATAACCTGAGATTTTACTGTAATTAATCTTTCTTTCTTCAGCTCTGAGTGTAATGGATTCGCTGGTTTTTCTCCATTTTGATTTGTTTATTTACTTAAAAGCTTGGCTGCAAAAGTTCATAGAATTAAAATGTACAACCCGATTACGACCTTGGCGTTTTGCTTCGTATAGAGCAATATCGGCCTGTTTAATTAACTGATCAAGTTTGGCGTGGTCAGGGTCAATTTTGGAAACACCAATGGAGATCGAAAATTTCAGCAATTGACCATCTATATAAAACTGGTATTGTTCCATTTTATGTCTTAACCGTTCAGCAATTTTTAATGCATCTTCTGGGACGGTATAAGGCAAAAGTACAATAAATTCTTCACCCCCGAAACGCGCCAATATATCGTAAAAACGCATTTCTTTCCGTGCAATTTCAGCAATTTGGCATAGCACTTGATCGCCGACATCATGTCCGTATTGATCATTAATCGCTTTAAAATGATCGACATCAAAAATCAACAGACTGGTACAGACCGTCATCGGGGTTTCTTGGATTTTTTTATTGGCGGCATGTACAAATTGGCGACGATTGCTTAACTGGGTTAATTCATCCGTATGGGCAATTTTGCGCAGGGTATGAAAGTTCCAGTCATCTAGCAGCGCTCTTAGAAACGTTTTACGAGAGTTGAGCGTAGAGTTCCAGCAGATATACATACTGAACAGCAGCACAGGAACGTACACCAATAAAAATATTGTAAAATCACCAAAATCATTAATGCGCCATGCGCCAAAAAGGATCGCTGCCGTGATCATGGCTGAGGTGATGATCGAAGGGCGAAAATGCACATGAATACTTAAATTACCCAATACAATCAAAATAATGGCAGCATATTGATAACTATGCACCAGTTCATTTTGCGACTGAAGTAATATCTCAAACCAGAGTATCGCTGAAAGGCAAGTGGCGAGTGGCAAAATCAAATCGAGCAATTTAATCTGTTTGATATATTTAAACAGAACATAGTTCAGGCTAAATGCACCAATAATGGCAATGATACGAATCACACCTGAAAGCATTTCTACGTCTGGCAGGACATAGCGATCTGCCCAAAAATAGATTAAAAAAGCCAATTGAGCGAAATAGTTGACCAGTTTTAAATAGTCTTTCTGGTTATAGTACAAAAATTTGTAATAAGCATTTTTAAACTGTGCCGGAATACGTGCAATCGGGTCGGATAAAGCACGCTCAATACGGACACGATTCTCTAGGTCACATGCTTCTGCCTGTATGAGCGTATGTTTGGCAGAAGTGCGATTCATCGATTCTATGAGTAATTGTGATTCGTTTTTAACTGATTTCCGAGAAGGTTGATTGGGGCCTTCCATGATCAAGTTCCTATTTTAGAAGCGTTTTTATGCAACTGTTAACAAATAGTATCTAAAAATGTCTACATTTGTATAGTATTTGTTCTGATTTTTTAATTATATTTAGTTGTTTCGGATGAATTATATTTTTAAGGAATCGAGCGATTAGCGCATTTATCTGATTCGATTTTATTCCTTATATCGCATGATCTAAAGTAATTGCGGAAGTAGAGGGGGGGTAACCGATAGCCCCATGTATATTCAAAAGCCATTGTGACTTTTTAAATTTGCAGAATTTCTTCTTTGAATATACATGGGGAGAGGAAAGTTTAGCTCTTAGCTTCTATCGGCATTTGGTTGAACGAGGTCTTTAAAATCGGCACTAGAAGGAGCTTGATAGATTTTAAGACCAAACTCAGGTGTGATTGCAATCAGATGGTCAAAGATATCAGATTGAATCGCTTCATAATCTTTCCATGCAATTGTTTTACTAAAAGCATAAATCTCTAAAGGTATGCCTTCACTCGTGGGTTGTAACTGACGCACCAAAATCGTTTGGTGTTGGGCAATGCCTGAATGCTGTTGTAAGTAGAATTCTACATAGGCACGAAAGGTCCCAAGATTGGTTAAACGGCGCTGATTATATTTCGATTGATTTGAAAGTTGCTGATTAAACTGAGCAAGCTCTTCATGCTTATGATCAAGATATTGATCTAATAATAAAAATTCTTTGAGTTTGTTTTGCTCATCCTGTGTCATGAAATGAATAGAGCTTTGATCAATATAAAGTGAGCGTTTGATACGACGAACACCTGACTGAGCCATACCACGCCAGTTTTTAAAGGTATCAGTCACCAATTTATTGGTTGGAATCGTGGTAAAAGTCTTATCAAAGTTCTGTACGGTTATAGTATGTAATGACATATCAATGACATCGCCATCTGCATTAAGCGACGGCATCTCAATCCAGTCACCAATTCGCACCATATCATAAGAAGAAATTTGTACCGAAGCCACCAGTGACAAAATGGTGTTCTGAAAAACCAACATGAGCACGGCCGCCATAGCACCAAAGCCTGCGAGTAATGTAAATACATCTTTTTTCAGGAAAGTACCTAAAATCATCAGGCCACACACCAAAAAAATGATCAATTTGACCAACTGCAAATAGCCTTTAATCGGTTTGTTTCTAGATTTTGGATTACGTTGGTAAATCAGATTAAAAATATTCAATAATTCAGAAATGGCCAAAGCAATGGTCAAGAAGATAAAAGCCTGACAAGCCATCTGCACGATTGAAATAAATTTCACAGATAAATGTGGGACTGTAGTTATGCCATTTAAGATCACAATTGCTGGAACAATGTTAGCAAAGCGTTTAATCACACTATGTTCTGACAAAATTTGACTATGGCTAAAGGCCATTTTAGAAACGAGCTTACGAATTCCACGCACCACAATTTGCTTGGCGATAAAATTTGCAATGATGGCAAAAATAATAATGAAACTGAGCGATGTCAGCATTTCTAACCAAGGGTATTGATCTGACCAATCTTGAATATTTTTAATGAACTGAAATTTTTCCAAAATTATCCTACTCTTATTGAAGTAAATGAAAGGCTTAATGATCAAACTATTGTAATTATGATGGTTATATAAGCAATTTTATACTCGTAAACTTTACGGAGTTACGACATGTATAGTCCATAATGTTACTTATTTGTGCTAAAAATGATTTTTTGAAGGTATAACCTAATTGATGAACTAAAATAAATAAATGTTGAGCTAAAAAAAGCCCCCTAATTAGGAGCTTCATTAGCGATATGAAATGCTTACCACATTAAATCATCAGGAATTACATAAGCTGCATATGGATCTTCTTCATCCGTGGTTTGCTCATTCACTTCAGAATTATTCACAATAATAAAGCCTTCCATTTTCGCATTAATACGGTCGGCTAATTCTTTTGGTAAAAAAGCATAGTTGCTATTTTCCCGTGCAATAACAAGACTGCCAGCAACCAAGGCATTATAAATTTGCTGATTGATATAAAGCTTTTTGATCTTGGCATCATCGATAAATTGATAGGTCGATTCGCCATCGGTATCACGAATTTTATGCTGATTAATCATTTGCATGATGGCAGCTTTTAATTCTTTTTCTTGCAAAACTGCTTTACGATCCTGCTCTAAAGCATGATCTTTGGCCATTTTCTGCTGCTGATCTTGCTCAATTTTCGCCTTGATTTCAGCATCTTTACTTTCACCAGTACGTTTTTCATGTACGGCTTGTTTAGACAATTTTTTTGCCTTTTTATTATCGACCAGACCTGCTTTAAGCAGTTGCGCCTGTAATGCATTTTTAACCATAGTACGTTCCAACTAATCGTGTATATGTCGATAATGAAAATAGATGATCCAATATACCGCGCTCATGATTAAACTGAGTGCGGCAGGAATCAAGAATGCGTTTAATTTTAAATAAGGATAAAGCCAACTGGCAAGTATGCCACCGACGATAAATCCCGCCAAAATTAATAAATGTAAGACCACACGTTTCGACTCAACCGGAAGTCCACGGGCTTTATAACCCAAAGCCAAACCTAAGTCCGTCAAAACACCAGAAAGGTGTGTGGTACGAATAATGGTACCTTTATAGTGGCTAACCATTGCATTTTGTACACCCATCGCCACACATGCCCAAAGCAAAGCGTAACGTGGAAAATAAGGCAATAGTAGCCAACACAGGACAATAAAAAAAGCCACCAAGCTTAATGGGACGCCATAACGTCTGGTTAAGCTAAAGTGACTATTTCCAAGAATAAGCCCACTATAAAATGAGCCAATCACATAACAGAGCAAGACTAAAATCAAATAAATAATCGTATTTGGCTGCCATGCAATGAAGGCCATGGCTAACATACTGACATTACCGGTCATGTGAGATACTGACTGGTGCAAGATGGTCACCAGTCCAAGTACATTAATCATTCCTGCATTCACTGCGAGGAAAAAAGCACCCAGTTGTATCCAAAGCGGTAAAGTCTGTAAAGGCATGGCCTCGCCTTAAAAAGTATCCAATATCAGGATATTATCTTAAACCACGGTCTACTGCAGCTGTAAATAATACGTCAGTCGAAGAGTTTAAAGCGGTTTCAGTTGAATCTTGAAGTACGCTAATAACCATACCAATGGCTACAACTTGCATCGCGATATCGCTTGAAATACCAAACAGACCACAAGCCACTGGAATAAGTAATAATGAACCACCAGCCACACCTGAAGCACCACATGCAGAAACGGTAGCAACGACTGATAAAATCAACATTGTGCTGAAATCAACAGAAATGCCCAAAGTATGAACTGCTGCTAGTGTGAGGACTGTAATTGTGACCGATGCACCTGCCATATTGACAGTTGCACCTAAAGGAATCGCTACGCTTGCAGTTGACTCTGGTACACCAAGACGCTTTGCAAGGTCTAAGTTAACTGGAATGTTTGCAGCGGAACTACGTGTAAAGAATGCAGTGATACCACTTTCACGTAGACATTGGAAAACCAATGGGAACGGGTTTGAGCGAGTCATAAATGCCACCATTAGTGGGTTAATGACCAAAGCTACAAAGAACATGGTACCGAGTAATACCGCAAGTAAGTGCGCATAACTAACAAGCGTTTTTAGACCTGAGTCGGCAAATGTAACAGCAACCAAACCGAAGATACCTATAGGTGCAAAGTTAATCACTAAACGGATCACTTTATTCACTGCATCAGCAGCGTCAGATAAAAAGACTTTGGTGTTCTCTGATGCATGACGAAATGCAATACCTAAGGCAACAGCCCAAGCCAAAATACCAATGAAATTTGCTTCAGAAATTGCTGTAACAGGGTTTGCGACAAAACTTAATAATAAGTTTTTCAATATTTCAGCAAGACTGCCTGGCGGCACAAGGTTTTCTGCAGCAACATCAAGAATTAATGTACTAGGGAATAATAGGCTTGCTACTACTGAACTTAAAGCAGCAAGGAACATACCAATAGCGTACATCAATATAATTGGTTTAATATATGCATTACTACTACCCACTTTGAAATTTGCAATGGATGACAGCACAAGTACAAAGACCAGTATCGGTGCTACGGATTTCAATGCCTTAATGAATAAATCACCAAGCAAACTTAAATAGGGTGCAACGCCTGGAGCAACAACAGCAACCAATACACCTAAAATAATGGCGATAATAATTCGGGTTACTAAACTCAAGCGTGTAAATGCTGAAAACATAGGAGAGCCTTGTCAGAATTACAATGACAAAATGATGAAAATTAGCCCTGTATTTTATACGAAAATGTCGCATGCTTAAAAAATAATTTAATTTAAAAATAAACCTTTGTTTTTTATAATCTATTTTTGTGTATTAAAATGTAAACCCTTCAAAACTCACTGTTTATCAAATTCGCATTGATTAAACAGTGAGCTAATAGGCCTTTAAATTTGGTACTCAGAACTGGCTGTCGCAAGCTCTGTAACGGCTTGATAGTGGGTGAGAAAAATTTGACCACTCAAATGCGCGAGTAATTTTGAGTGCTGCAATTTGTCCATGACAGGACCTTTGACCTCGGAAAAATACAGTCGAATATCTAATTTTGATAATTCAGCATTTAAATCTTCCAACATTTCTAAGGCACTGAGGTCAATTGAACTGACGCTTGAGCAGTTGATAACAACATGCTCTAGATCAATATTTTCACTGACTTCATTGATCAAGAAACCTTTAAGCGTATTGGCATTTAAAAACGAGATATTTTCATCTATACGGAGCGAGAGTATATGTGGTGCGGTATAGACATGATGGCGCTGTACATTGCGGAAGTGCTGTGTGCCCTCAACCAAGCCGATCACCGCAATATGTGGACGACTAATGCGCCATAACAACAGAATAAAGGTAGAAATAATACCAATAATGAGACCAGTAGAAATGTCGATACACACCACACCGAAAAAGGTCACCCACATCGCAATACCATCAGCTTTTGAATAACGCCATGTATCCACAAAAGGTTTAAAGTCGACTAATTTCCAAATAGAAACAATAATCGTGGCCGCCAAAATGACTAAAGGTAAGTCTTGGAAAAAACCAGTGAAGTAGAGACTGACAACGATAATCAGCAATGACGACAACACGCCAGCCATCGGTGTTTTTGCACCTGCATCTGCATTAACAACTGTACGCGATAAGCTACCCGTCACAGGAAAGGCAGAGCTAACACCTGCGCTTAGATTGGCTAAACCTAAAGCGATCAACTCTTGGTTACTATTGAGTTGGCTGCGTTGTTGTAAGGCAGTGGCTTGGGCAATAGACAGTGACTCAACAAAACTGATCATGGCAATCATTGTTGCACCGGGCAGTAAGGTTTGTACCAGTTCCCAGTTCCAATGTGGAAAGCTTAAGGGTGGAAATCCTGAAGGAATTTCACCGACGGTTTTAATGCCGACATTTTGCAGGTCAAATAACATCACCGATGCAATTGAGATCACCACTAGTATCAATGGAAGTGCTTTACTTAGAAAGGCAGTAGAGCCGAATCGAGATTGAATTGATTGAGTGGCCAACATTTTTGGTACATAGATTAAAAACAGTATGGCCAGCACACCAAAAATGAGTGAAGTGAAGTGAGTCAAACTCAGGTATTCCCACAGACTCAAAACAAACTCAGGGATGTTGTTGGCTTTTAGCGGGACATCGACAAGAAACTTAAACTGACCTAGTGCAATGAGCAGAGCCGAGGCAATAATGAAGCTTTTAATGACAGGATGACTGATCAGCTGAATTAAAAAACCAAAACGTAGTACACCTAGCAGCAGAGAAATCAGGCCGACCATTAAGGCCAAAAGTGTAGCTGCTTCAATATAAACAGGCGAACCAACTTCAAATAGCGGATTGAGCGTGGCGAAAGTCATCATCGAAATGATTGCCACAGGGCCTATCGATAAGGTTGAGCTTCCACCAATGAGGGCGTAGACAATCATCGGTAAAATACTGGCATATAAACCCATGATTGGAGGTAAACCTGCCAGCATGGAATAGGCCATACCTTGAGGAACCAACATGGCAATCACGATCAGCGAAGCAAGTACATCAGATTTAAATTTCACGGGGCTGTAGTGCTGTAACCACTGCCAAGCTGGAAATTTCTGTAAGATATGAGGTTTTAAATCTGACATAAACTTATCTAAATCACAATTTCATATATATTATGCATAAAAAATGCTAAGAAGTCTTGTGCAATAAATTTTGAGCGTACAACATTGCAGTACATTTGTGGGATATATAAGAAACCATCATTCTAAATGAATTAATGAAAAGGATAAGCTGTTTTAAAGCTTAGGATATTCGAAATAATTATTGATATTTAAAAGAAGTCTGGAGGGTAAATTAAGGTATTGAATTGCTGTCCATTGCGATAATTCATCTATAGTGGTGCAAGAACAGCATGTCTGGCTTGAAATTTTAAAATAACTGAGTGTTATTTATAAGATTGGTTACAATACAATTGGTAAAGAGTATTGAGAACTTGAACTAAATTTGCATCTTTGATTGAATAATAAATTTGCTTTCCATCACGACGCGTGGTCACAACATCACTTTTGCGTAACATCATCAGTTGTTGTGAGAGGGTTGGCTGTTTAATATCAGTGATTTCTTCAATCTGAGACACATTCAATTCTTGCTGTGCTAGATGACATAAAATTAGTAGACGATCCGTATTTGCCAGCGACTTTAAAACGCCCACGACTAATTCGGCAGAATCACGCATAGTAGTGATTTCCAGATCGGTATTCATTGGATATGTCCATACGATTAACAACAGCTCAAGTATACGGATATCACGGCTTAATACATTGAATAAATAAGACAATTTCTATGGTTTTTTATGAAATCAAATATCATTAATTTTTATAAGTTTAAATTTAGTTAATCAGTTAAATTTATTGCTTGATTTTAGTGCAAGCTTTCACAAAATGCACATAAATATAAGACATTAGCTTAAAAAATCATGCACACTTTGAAAATAATTGTATCATCTAAAGATCGTATTCAATAAATACACAAGGGATAAATAGTCATGACAACAGATTCAGCTTTTCCAGCAACGAGTAATTTAGGTATCGCGGTATATAGTAATAACGCTGAAGCGATTGGTAATACACCTTTGGTTCGTATTAATCGTGCGATTCAGTCAGATGCAACGGTCTTGGCTAAAGTTGAAAGCCGTAACCCAGCATTTTCAGTGAAATGTCGTGTAGGTGCAGCTCTCATTGCAGATGCAGAAGAAAAAGGCTTATTAAAACCGGGTATGCATATTGTAGAACCTACAAGTGGCAATACAGGGATTGCTTTGGCATTTGTTGCAGCAGCGAAAGGTTATGCAATTACATTAACCATGCCAGCAAGTATGAGTATTGAACGCCGTAAGGTGTTAAAGTCTTTTGGTGCAAATCTCGTATTGACTGAACCTGCTAAAGGCATGAAAGGTGCGGTCGAAGAAGCACAGCGCCTCGTTGCTGAACATCCTGAAACGTATTATTTACCACAACAGTTTGAAAACCCTGCAAACCCTAAAATTCATGAATTGACCACTGGCCCAGAAATTTGGGAAGCGACCGGTGGTAAAGTGGATATTTTAGTTTCAGGTGTAGGTACAGGCGGTACGATTTCAGGCATTTCAAGCTATTTTGAAAAAGTGAAACATCAGCCGCTTTATTCTGTTGCGGTAGAACCGGCTGAATCTCCGATTATTGCCCAAGCGAAAAAAGGCGAAACACTGACTCCAGGGCCACACAAAATTCAGGGGATTGGCGCTAACTTTATTCCGGGTAACTTAGATCTAGACCTTGTTGATGAAGTGATCGGTATTGAAAGTGCTGAAGCAATTGAGTGGGCGCGTAAAACGGCTACTCATGACGGTATTTTAGTGGGTATCTCTAGTGGCGCGGCAATGGCAGCTGCGGCAAAACTTGCTGCACGTCCTGAGAATGCAGGCAAAACCATTGTGGTCATTTTACCGGATGGTGGTGAACGTTACCTTTCTTCAGTTTTATTTGAAGATATTAGTGCTGACTAATAATTCTGACATGAAAAAAAGCCCGTTCATTTGAATGGGCTTTTTTATTGATGATTTTGCTATTTATAAGTGTCTTAAGCCGCGTCTTGATCATCGTTTTTGGGATTTTGTTGTTTAATTTTTCGTTTAGGCGGTTCATGTCCTAACTTTCTAGCGATGTATTTAAACAGGAAGCCTAAGAGTATGCATATCGTGACAGCAGGGATAACCACTTGAGTGAGCCAAACATCAATATGATCTAGACTCCAACTTAAAATTAAAAATAAAAAAGCACACAAATATGCGCAGTTAAAGCAAATGTTCGACAGTTTGTACATGCGAAAGAGAGTAATTCGTTTGGTGGTCACGAATCTCTATCTTACTGAATAATGAGGAAATGTGTAGTTTTAATATCAGAAAAACAAACTAATTGAAAAATGATTATTCAATATTATTGATTATATTTTTGAATATTCGCAATTTTTTATATCGTAAAAAAAAGCCTTGCTGTGAGTCAGAAAAACTTGACCTTCCCATTGTGGTAAAGTTTAAGCTATAGCCTAAAACAAGCACATATGATTGGGATGTTGCCATGACAGATTCGACAGAACACAAACTTTTTGATGGCACACTTGCTATTGAAGGGATGACCTGTGCTTCTTGTGTGGCACGGGTGGAAAAAGCCTTAAAAAAAGTCGATGGCATCACTGATGCTCAAGTGAATTTAGCCACTGAAACAGCACATGTTCAGAGTGATAAAAATGTGGATTATTCTGCTGTAATTCAGGCCGTTGAAAAGGCAGGTTTTGGTGTTGCACAGAAGCAGATTGAGCTTGAAATTGAAGGGATGACTTGCGCATCGTGTGTTGCACGTGTTGAAAAAGCATTAAAGACAGTTCCAGAAGTCATCGATGCAAAAGTGAATTTGGCAACTGAAAAAGCCACGATTACGGCATTGGCATCTGTTGAAAATTCTGCATTGGCGAAGTCTGTAGAAAAAGCAGGTTTTCATATTGCACAGCCCAATATTGAATTAAATATTGATGGAATGACCTGTGCTTCATGTGTGGCACGGGTTGAAAAAGCCTTAAACGCTGTAGACGGTGTCAATAAAGCAACGGTAAATTTAGCCAGTGAAAAAGCCTTTGTTCAGGCTCCCGCTTCAAAAACACAAGAATTGATCGCGGCAGTTAAAAAAGCGGGATACAGTGCTAGCATTGCTACGCAGCAACAACCGACAATGGCAGAAAAAAAAGCCGACGAAGCTCGGTTACTCAAACGTGATTTAATCATCGCATTGGTACTCGCTGTTCCTGTTTTTATCTTGGAGATGGGATCACACATGATTCCAGCTTTTCATCATTTTATTGCGCATAATTTAGGGACACAAAATAGTTGGTATATTCAGTTTATATTAACCACTTTGGTGTTAATCCTACCCGGAAGACGCTTTTATCAGCACGGCATACCAGCACTTGCGCGACTTGCCCCAGATATGAATTCTTTGGTCGCAGTCGGGACTTTATCTGCTTATAGTTTTTCTTGTGTTGCAACATTTGCTCCGCAATTATTACCGCAAGGTACGGTTCATGTGTACTTTGAAGCAGCCGCAGTAATTGTGGCGTTGATTCTTTTGGGGCGTTTTATGGAGGCGAAAGCCAAAGGTAAAACCTCGCAAGCTATTCAATACTTAGTCGGCATGCAACCCAAAACAGCACGTGTTGAGCAATCTAGTAGCTATATAGATTTGCCGATTAGTGATGTTGAAACAGGTATGTTGATTGAAATACGGCCTGGTGAACGTTGCCCAGTCGATGGTGCTGTAGTGTCTGGGAACAGTTATATTGATGAATCCATGATCAGTGGCGAGCCAATTCCTGTCGAGAAAAAAGCCGGTGATCAAGTTGTCGGTGGAACGATTAACCAAAATGGGGCCTTGAAAATACAAGCCACTGCGGTAGGTCAAGATACTGTTTTGGCACAAATTATCCATATGGTTGAACAGGCTCAGGGTTCAAAATTACCGATTCAAGCTTTGGTGGATAAAGTCACGTTATGGTTTGTACCGGTGGTAATGGCGTTGGCGTTGATCACCTTTTTAGTTTGGTATGTAGTTGGACCTGAACCGAATTTAACCTATGCCTTAGTCAATGCTGTAGCAGTACTGATCATCGCATGTCCATGTGCAATGGGTTTGGCAACACCAACGTCTATTATGGTCGGTACAGGGCGAGCTGCAGAGCTTGGAGTATTGTTCCGTAAAGGTGAAGCCTTACAACAACTCAAAAATACTCAAGTGGTTGCAGCCGATAAAACAGGGACATTGACGGAAGGTAAACCGAAACTGACAGATTTTGAAGTCACTGAAGCTTTTGATAAAGATCGCGTATTTCAGTTATTGGTCTCTGTAGAGCAGAAATCTGAGCATCCGATTGCATATGCCATTGTTCAA
The DNA here is from genome assembly GCF_013418745.1 of Acinetobacter sp. YH12126. Lineage (NCBI taxonomy): Bacteria > Pseudomonadati > Pseudomonadota > Gammaproteobacteria > Moraxellales > Moraxellaceae > Acinetobacter > Acinetobacter sp. YH12126. The sequence goes on from NZ_VPBM01000006.1 coordinate 106,100, forward strand.
GCTGCAAAAGAGATGCAAGTGCAACTTTTAGAGGTTGAGCATTTTGATTCCGTGACTGGTGCTGGGATTCAGGCCGTTGTTGAAGGACAAAGCATTTTTATCGGTGCAGATCATTTGATGCATAAACTTGGTTTAGATACACAAATCTTTTCATCACTGGCGGAACGCATGGGCAATGAAGGGAAAACCCCGCTCTATGTATCGATCGATCAACAGCTTGCTGCTATTGTTGCTGTAGCCGACCCGATCAAAGCTACAACCTTTACAGCCATTCAAGCTTTGCATGATTTAGGGCTGAAAGTGGCCATGATTACAGGCGATAACCGACATACTGCCACTGCCATAGCACGACAGTTGAAGATTGATCATGTGATCGCTGAAGTAATGCCAGACCAAAAAGTGCAATCTGTACAACAATTGCAAAAAGAACATGGTGTTGTTTGTTTTGTCGGCGATGGCATTAATGATGCGCCTGCACTTGCGCAAGCAGATGTCGGCATGGCGATTGGTACAGGGACAGATGTGGCGATAGAGGCCGCGGACGTTGTGCTTATGTCGGGTAATTTACAAATGGTACCGACAGCGATCGCACTGAGTACTGCGACGATGAATAATATTCGCCAAAACCTATTTTGGGCATTTATTTACAATGCAGCATTGATTCCTGTCGCTGCAGGTGTGTTATATCCATTCTTTGGCATATTGCTTTCACCTATGTTCGCCGCAGGTGCAATGGCACTTTCATCGGTGTTTGTTGTGTCAAATGCCTTACGTTTAAAAGCATTTAAAGGGCCAGTTTTTCAGGAGTCTTGAGATGAATATTGGACAAGCAGCAAAAGCTTCGGGCATTTCTGCAAAAATGATCCGCTATTATGAATCGATTGGGCTGTTAAATAATGCGCAGCGCACCGATGCCGGCTATCGAATTTATTCAGAAGCCGATATTAAAACCTTGAGTTTCTTAAGACATGCGCGTGATTTAGGTTTTTCTTCTGAACAAATGAAAGATTTACTTGGACTTTGGAAAAATCAAAGTCGGCAAAGTGTAGAAGTTAAAGCATTGGCGTTAAAACATATCCAGACCTTAAATCAAAAAATCGCAGACTTACAGGCCATGGTTGAGATCTTGCAACAATCTGTAGATGGCTGTGCCGGTAATGATCAAGCCGATTGTACGATTTTAAAGCAAATCGAAACGGGCATGGCTGAGTGCTGCCATACAGCAAAGATTTAAATCCGCTTGACCTTACAATCGTGGCAAGGTTTATAGTGTTGTTATTAGAAAAGAAGGATGAATATCATGAAATTTCGTATTGATAATATGACATGCGGTGGTTGTGCCCGTAGCGTAACAGCAACGATTAAAGACTTAGACGAAAATGCAACGGTCACTATTGATGTAGCTACAAAATTAGTTGACGTTGAATCTAGTGCCAGTGCAGAGCAATTGATTAGCGCTTTAACCGAAGATGGCTTCCCACCTGTGATTGCATAACCTAGATATTGTTTAATGAATAAAAAAGCCGAACAATTGTTCGGCTTTTTTATTTATAAATCAATTCTATACGGCTGAAATTTTATCTGGCGTCATCAGCGCCTGATTAATATATAGCTTGATTAAGCGTTCACGTGAACCGATTGATTTTTGATAATGCGTTGAATTGAGGAGTAGGGATGCACCATAAGTGACCGTCCAAATATAAGATAAATAATCACGTATCGACATTGCGCTTTCAAGTGATTTTAGATAATCACTGGTCATATCCTTAATTTCAATAATACGTTCTTCACGAACACGATAGAGCTCTTCAAATAACTCTTTTAATTTACGTTCATTATTGGTTAAGCGTTCTTCAATGACATGTAATAATATAGTTCTATTAGAATTCAACATATTATAAAGCATATATTGTGAAACATAAGTTTTAATATCATGATTATATTTTTTTGAAATTTCTAATAATCTTTTTTCATTTAAAATAATCAGTTCTAAATATAATTGGTTTTTACTTTTAAAATGTTTATAAATCGTGCCTTTGGCAATATCTAGTTCACAAGCTAACTCACTTAAGGTGATGTCTTGATTATTATCTAATAGCAGGGTTTCTGCCATGGCTAAAATTTTTTCCTTGCGAAGGATAAAATTTTGTTGGCGTACTGAACTCATGATAACTGTTCCATAAACATCTTGAGGGTGAACAAGCCTAGCTTAAGCTAAATCTTGTGAATCTTACATTCCACTATGGTCTCAAATATTACATAAATTGGTTTAAAAATAAACACATTAGTAGAGTGCGTAAAACATATAGAATTCATAGCATAAAATTAATGTCAATAAAACTGAACCCTTGAGGTCATTTTTTTGAAATAAAATTCCATTTTTATTTTTTTTAATTTATTGTCTTTTCGCTTTTACAACAAAAGCAGCATTTAACAAAACGGTCTTGGTTGTTATGTTATTAATACACCCTAAATTAAACATGATTATAGGTACTATTATGTTTGGTTTTAATCAATTACCAATTATAAATTTATTCAATTCAATAAATTTATTTAATTGTAATAAAATAATGCTGCTCAAAATATCAGGTGGTTATTTTCCACTTGTCGGTAAAAACACATTATCTATATCCATTTTAGATATCTATCTGAAAAAACAGATCTTTAAAAAATCCACACAAAATTGATTTGATGATTTTGTGCGGGAGCGTGCAACTTTAAAAAAGTACTTTGTCAAAGACGCTGACAAAGCCTGTAGAAAAGGAAAGTACAATGCCAATATACAATGCGCCGTTAAAGGACATGGACTTCATCTTAAATGATGTATTCAATGCAGATGAGTTCTGGCAGTCAAATGAAAACTTAGCTCATATTGATATGGCGACTGCAAATGCCATTTTAGAAGAAATGGCTAAGTTTTCTAAAAACGTTATTCTAGACTTGAACCGTACTGCAGATGAAGAAGGTGGTGCGCAGTTTAGTAATGGTGTTGTTACTACGCCTACAGGGTTTAAAGACGCTTTTAAACAATTCGCTGAAGGTGGTTGGGTTGGTTTAGGCGCTTCTGAAGAATGGGGCGGCCAAAACATGCCGAAAATGTTGACAGTACTTGCTGACGAAATGATTTGGAGTACCAATCCATCATTTATGTTGTATCCACTGCTGACTGTGGGTGCAGGTATGGCGATTAATGACCGTGCTTCGCAAGAGCAAAAAGAAACCTATCTTCCAAAATTTTATACGGGTGAATGGTCAGGCACTATGTGTTTAACTGAACCACATTCAGGGACTGATTTGGGGATCATTAAAACCAAAGCAGAGCCGAATGAAGATGGTTCATTTAATATTACAGGCACGAAAATTTTCATCACCAGTGGTGAACATGATCTGTGTGAAAACATCATCCATCTTGTGTTAGCAAAAACGCCAAATGCACCTGCGGGTTCACGTGGTATTTCATTGTTTATCGTTCCAAAATTCCATGTCAATGCCGATGGCTCAGTCGGTGAACGTAATGCTGTTTCAGCGGGTTCAATTGAACACAAGATGGGTATTAAAGGTTCTGCAACGTGTGTTATGAACTTTGATGGTGCCAAAGGTTATATCGTTGGTAAAGAAAACGAAGGTCTTGCGGCGATGTTTGTCATGATGAACTACGAACGTTTATCGATGGGTATCCAAGGGATTGGCGCAGCAGAATTTGCTTACCAAAATGCTGCACAGTATGCGACTGATCGTCTACAAGGTCGTTCTGCGACAGGTGTGAAATCTCCTGAAAAACCAGCAGACTCTATTTTAGTACATGGTGATGTACGTCGTATGTTGTTGAATGTACGCGCCAACAACGAAGCATCGCGTGCATTTGCTGTGTATGTTGGTCAGCAACTGGATATTACAAAATATTCAACTGACGAAGCTGCAGTGAAAAAAGCCAATGACCGCGTGGCTTTATTGACACCTATTGCAAAAGCCTACCTAACAGATACAGCCCTACAAGCTACTTTAGAAGCGCAAATGTGCTTTGGTGGTCATGGCTATATCCGTGAATGGGGCATGGAGCAATGCATTCGTGACTTACGTATTTCGCAGATTTACGAAGGCACAAATGGCGTACAAGCGATTGATTTAATTGGACGCAAAACCACGAAATGTAATGGTGCATTTATTGCCGAATACATTACTGAAATTCGTGATTTTGCTGCAACCATGGCAGATTCAAAAGTTAAATCTGCAGCATTGCAAGTTTCTGACGAAGTTGAAGCATTAACGCAATTCATTATTGAACAATCTAAAACTACACTAGACTTTAGCAGTTCGGTTGCAGTCGATTATCTGCATGCAGTTGGTTTACTCAGCTTTGTTTATATGTTTGCACGTATTAGCAAAGCTGCGGCAGCAAAAACAGAGAGCTTCTTCCAAAACAAACTGGTACTCGCAGATTTCTATGTTGATAAAGTTCTACCTGACCTTGCTGCTCGTGCTCAACGCATTAAAGCAGGTTCTGAACTTATCATGCAGCTATCTGAAGAATACTTCACCGCTCAATCTTAAGGTTTCATCGAAACCACTGTGAAAAACATTAAGATGGAAAATCTGAGGAACCAGTCATGGTTCCTTGGGGTTAAAAGATTTAAAACAGGATGAAATAAGAAATGATTGTAATTGTAGATGGCGTACGTACAGCGATGGGTGGTTTTCAGGGTTCACTTTCATCTTGTACAGCCCCAGACTTAGGTGCTGCAGCGATTCAGGCTGTTGTTGCACGTGCAGGTTTAGAACCTACAGATATTGACGAAGTTATTTTTGGCTGTGTATTACCGGCTGGTCTTAAACAAGGTCCTGCACGCCAAGCGATGCGTCAAGCAGGCTTACCAGATACAACGGGTGCCACCACGATTAATAAAATTTGTGGTTCAGGCATGAAGGCAGTGATGCAAGCAGCTGATGCGATTAAAGCCGGTTCTGCTAATATTGTGGTTGCTGGTGGTATGGAGTCGATGTCAAATGCGCCATATTTACTTGAAAAAGCGCGTTCAGGCTATCGTATGGGTCATGGTAAAACCACAGATCACATGTTCCAAGAAGGCTTAGAAGATGCTGAGACAGGTTTATCGATGGGTATTCTGGCACAAGATATGGCAGATAAAAAAGGCTATACCCGTGAACAGCAAGATGCTTTTGCCATCAACTCACTCAATAAAGCCGTTGCAGCGATTCAAGGCGGTTTCTTCAAAAATGAAATCGTACCAGTTACTGTTAAAAGCCGTAAAGGTGACGTCGTTGTTGACACAGATGAACAGCCTTTAAGTGCTAAGCCTGAAAAAATCCCTACACTGCGTCCTGCATTCAAAAAAGACGGCACGATCACAGCTGCCAATGCCAGCTCAATTTCTGACGGTGCATCTGCTTTGGTGGTTACATCAGAAGAAACGGCTCAAGCACGTGGTTTAAAACCACTAGCAAAAGTCGTTGCTTATGCTACAAATTCACAGCATCCGTCAGAGTTCACGATTGCTCCAGTCGGTGCTATTGAGAAAGTACTTGCACAAGCCGGTTGGGATGCACAAGAAGTTGACCTGTGGGAAGTCAATGAAGCATTTGCCATGGTTACAATGCTGGCGATTGATGGATTTAACTTAGATGAAGCAAAAGTGAACATTCATGGTGGTGCTTGCTCACTTGGTCACCCACTAGGTTCATCAGGTTCACGTATTATTGTGACGCTGATTCATGCCTTAAAACGCACTGGCGGTAAAAAAGGTGTCGCAGCACTGTGTATTGGTGGCGGTGAAGCAACTGCAATTGCGGTTGAACTGATTTAATTTGCCTCAATTTATATAAGTAAGCTTTTAGATAAGTACGTTTTTAGATAAGCAATAACAAACGTTATCTCAGTTCGCTGGGATGGCGAAAAAAGATGTTTATTTTGAGATATTTATTTTTTGAGATTTAATTATGAATGGTTTAGATCGCATTCGCTTACTCTCCCTTCGCGACAAAGTAATGTCTGCTGAAAAAGCGATTGAGTTAATTCAAGATGGTTCAGTGGTTGGTTTAAGTGGTTTTGGTGGTGCAGGTGAGGCAAAGACGGTTCCATTGGCACTTGCAGATCATGCAGTTTCACATCCTCTTCGTATCACGTTGGCAACGGGTGCTAGTTTAGGAAATAGTATCGATGGTCGCCTCAATGCGGCGCATGCGATAGAACGTCGTTATCCGTATCAGGCAGATCCTGGTTTACGTAAAGCCATTAACGCTGGCGAGGTCATGTATATTGACCAACACTTGTCTGAAATGGCCGATAATATTCGTCATCATAATTTACCGCGCATTAATGTGGCCGTTATTGCAGCGACTGCAATTACAGAAGATGGTCAAGTTATTCCGACAGGTTCATGTGGTAACTCAGCCAATTTCATTGAAATGGCAGATCATGTGATTATTGAAATTGATAATACGATTAACCCAGTGCTAGAAGGTGTACATGATATTTATGTGCCGAAAGCGCGACCAAACCGTGGGCCAATTCCACTGACTCAGGTCGGTGAACGTATCGGTACGATTGGGATCAATGTCAGCCCCGATAAGATTTCAGCTATTGTGTTGAATGATCTGCCAGATACCCAGTTTAAAATGGATGAACCTGATGCTGAAACCCTAGCGATTGCTCAGCACCTGATTGATTTCTTTGAAGGTGAAGTAGCAGCAGGGCGTTTGCCTGAAAATTTAGGCCCGCTACAGTCAGGTGTGGGTTCGATTGCCAATGCTGTATTTGCTGGTTTTGAGCATTCTAATTTCCATGATTTGGAAATGTATTCAGAAGTACTACAAGACTGTACTTTCCAGCTAATTGATTCTGGAAAAATGAAATTTGCCTCAGGCTGTTCAATGACGCTGTCTGAGCCTTGTGCACAGCATGTGATGAACAATTTTGATCAGTACAAAGACAAAATTGTGTTACGTCCACAAGAGCTATCCAATAACCCTGAAATCATTCGACGTTTAGGCATTATTGCGATTAATACTGCGCTTGAGTTTGATATTTACGGAAACGTAAATTCGACCCATGTGACGGGTACGAAAATGATGAACGGTATTGGCGGTTCAGGAGACTTTACTCGTCATGCGCACATTGCCATTTTCGTAACCAAGTCGATTGCAAAAGGTGGTGCGATTTCATCTGTGGTGCCAATGGTGAGTCATACCGACCATACTGACCATGACGTTGACATCGTGGTTACAGAGCAGGGCTTGGCAGATTTACGTGGTCTTTCACCACGTGAGCGTGCACGTAAAGTCATTGAAATCTGTGCACATCCAGATTATCGCGCAGCATTGTTGAGCTACTTTGAACGCGCATGTGAGCTTGGTGGTCAAACGCCGCATATTTTAAAAGAGGCTTTGTCTTGGCATGCCACATTTGAAGAAACCGGTTCAATGCGTCAAATCGTATAAATCTAAAGATTGAAAATATTTAAATAAGCCCACGATCAAGTGGGCTTATTTATTATGAAAGACTACAAATGTTTCAAAACATGACAAAAGAAAAACAGCGCCACTTAGTTTGAAACTTTTGCACAACATGAACGGTCTTAAGTTCTCTTCAAGGCTTTCTATAATGCAAAACTCATTGACAAAGAAGGTCAGTATTTTGAAAAAGATTCAATTTTTTTCTGCGATGTTGTTCGCAGTTCTCCTCAGTGCATGTAAACAAAGTCCAGCGCCTGATTATGCAGGAACATGGCAAAATACCGCAGTAGATCCGCAACTTGAAAATGCGCTGATTATTAGTAAAAATGGTGAAAACTATTTCATTACTAATACTTTAAAAGATAAACAAAGTGGTAAATCTGAAAAGAAAAATCCTGTACCTGCGTCTGTTGCTGAATCTGGGTTACTGGCTGTAAACTCTGGGACAGGTGCTGTTGAATTTGCGATTGACGAAAAAACTGGAAATTTAGTCGGGTCTGGATCAATTTATAAAAAAGTAAAATAGATCAATTATCTATTGATGCAAAAATATCAAAAGCAGCCTCTAAATTGGGCTGCTTTTTTAACTTTAAAGCGAATGTTTATTTGCTTTAACTCAGTTCAAAACCGAAGAGAAATCATGGATAAAATAATCCGCTTTATTTTTGATTTGCTCAATTTCGTGTTCTGAATATGCATCATACACGGCAACGACTTCAATACCCGCAGCATTTGCGGCTTCTACACCAATGAGTGAATCTTCAAAAATTAAACATTCTTCAGGTTGAACGGCAAAATGTTCAATCGCCTGTAAATAGACTTCAGGATGCGGCTTAATATTTTTGACACTTTCACGGGTCAGGATCAGATCAAAACTATTTTCAAAATGCAGCTTTGGATAAATGTTGATATTTTTTTGATATCGATAAATATTTTGCAAGCTGGTCGTGGTGGTAATTGCCACCTGAATGCCTTGCTGAATGAGCTGTTGAACAAATAACGCTGCATGTGGTTTAAGCAAGATGATATGTTCTAAAAAATGCTGTGAAATGGTATATCGTTGCTGTTTGATTTGATCTGCTGTGTGTTGTTCAATCTTATAAGTATCTTTTAGATAGTTACAGTACATTAAGTAAGGGTCTGGTGTGTTTTTAAATAATTGCAGCTGAATGTCACGTTCACGTTGAATTAAATCCAATTGGATGGTTTGTCCAGTCAACTGTTGAATCAAATCTGCATCAACCTGATTCCACACGCCAACAGAGTCGATAAGTGTGCCATCTAAATCAAAACAAACCAGTTTTTTTCCTTGAAGCATGTTGATATCCAAATTCGTGCTGGGTCTATTATGCGGACTGATTGGAGTGTTGAAAAGCCAAATGCAACTGAGCAGGCTAAACTGGCGTTTCATCTGCAATAAAAGTAATATTTCGTTATTGGCTTTTTGTATAATTCAGCAGATGATGCACAGCATAACTTGCAATATTTAATTAGGGATTAAATCTTTCGTGTTTGAATTGGACTGTAAACTTCTTAGCATTTTTTTTCATGTTTATAAGTACAAAAATGTGTCACAAGCTGCTGAACACTTGCAGATGAGTCAGCCTACAGTCAGTAATATTTTAAATAAAATACGACAGCATTATAACGACCCCTTATTTTTACGTATTGGTAATGAAATGGTGCCTACGGAGTTATCGCGTCAATTATTTCCTTTAGTCAGCGAAGCCTTGAGTAAAGTCGAAGCCATTAATAATTTTACGATTAATTTTGATCAAGCCATTTCAGATCAACAATTTACTTTGGCCATGACCGATGTTTCGCATTTGGTTTTATTGCCTAAAATCAGCCAATATCTAAAAAAACACGCGCCACAAATACGTCTAAATGTACGCCCGATTACCACTGAAACCAGTTATCAGATGGCGAATGGTGAAATTGATTTAGCACTGGGGTTTTTACCGCATTTGGAAAGCGGCTTTTATCAGCAAAAACTGTTTGAGCAATATTATGTGGTGATTGCAGCTAAGGATCATCCACGATTAACGGGTGACACCATTACAACTGAGCAATATTTATCAGAGTCACATATTGATATTGATGCAGGTATGGGGCACTACCATATTGAAAATGAGCTGCTTAACCTTGATTTAAAACGTGATATTTTGATGCGTTTACCTAGTTATTTAGGTGTAGGCTTAGTTGTGCAAGACACTGATGCGATTGCTACTGTGCCGTATTACTTGAGTGAAGTATTGCTTTCGCGCGGCAACTTAAAAATATTTGACGCACCGATTGCATTTCCAACCTATGGCGTGAAGCAATATTGGCATATGTCCTGCCATCATAAAACCAGCCATCAATGGCTACGTCATATGTTCCATGAAATCTTAGTGAAATAGCTGCGCCGGCGAATTCTGTTTGCAGCCTATTTTGCGCATGCTGCAGGCAGTTCAGCTTATTTGCTGTATTGATTTAAACTTTTCTTATTTATAAGAAATATGCATAATAAGATGCTGTTTTAGCTTTGCATTTTAAAATTATTTATTACTTTTTTGGGTATAGGGTATAGGGTTTAGGGGTTTACTGTTAATGATTTACTGCTTTTATGGGAATCAAGCCGATCATGCCCATGAAGAGCGCATGCTTCAGAATTTTTTATCACAGCTGCAGCTGGACTGGGATGGTCCAGAAAAATGGATTTATATCGTTTATAACGCCATGTGGAATGGGCAGGATGTAGACTTTGTATGTTTTAGCCCATTTTCAATTATTGTGGGCGACTTTAAAAGCTATACCGGCGCACTAACAGCCGGTGAGAACGGCCCTTGGAAGCTGCTGAATCATAATAACGAATTGATTGAAGTCAAAGGCGGCAATCAGTTCAATCCCTACCGCCAGCTGCGCAATAATAAATTTTCCCTGCTGAATTTTTTAAGCAATGAGCCAGCTTTCAGCCGCTGTGAACTGGGGCATATCGGCGCCGTCACGGTCTTTACTGCATTAACAGATGTTGAAGATCAACTGAGTGAAAAAACCCGGAAGTGGATGGGCATTACGGATATCGCGCATTGCAGCGCATATTTCGCGGCTAAAAAAAGCGCTGGCATCCGCTTAGAGCAGCAGTGGGTATCCGAACTTATGGGCAAAATGAACTTGATGCCCTATGAATGGCAGCCAAAACCGCCGGTTGATGCTGTTGCGCATGCATATTTAACGCCTAAAGCAGTGCCGGACACAGCAGCGACGGTACAGGTGAAAATGCGGCAGGCGCAAATAAAGCCCCCGCGCAGCAGCCAGCCGCCGGCGCTGAGTAAATTTTGGCCGATAGTGTTTCTTGCATTACTGCTGCTTATTCCGGCCGTATGGCAAAAAATCGGGAATATTTTCACCCAAATGATGAGCAAAAAAACCGAAAGCGCTGTCAGTGAAACTTCGCATCAAAGCACCGTGGACACTCGGGGCCGTGCAGAAACGGACGCATCCTCAGAACAGCCTCAGGCCGAACTGAAATGGTCGGATGAAAAGCCGGCGCAGCGGGCACAGCAGCAGGATGATTTTTGGGAAAACCGCCCAAGAAGCCTTGAGCGGCCGGAAGCGGAACAGCCAGCGCCAGCGGTCCAATTGACGGAACCTGCGGTGCAAAAAACGAAGCAGCAGCCGGCATCAGAACAAATACTGCAGCCGAAGCGCGGAGAGCAGAATCCGCCGCCGGTTATTGCTGAAACGCGCGCAAATCCGGCGCCCCGCGCAGCAGAAGCGAGAACGCCAGCCGCCGCAGCGGAAGAAAAAATACAGCAGGCTGATGACCTTGATTCACGCTTAAGGGATTCGAGCTACTAAAGCCTGCATAAATTTGAATTACAGGATGTATCACTAAAAATGCACATATTTTCAAAGAAAATCATTCCGCTTGCGATCAGTATGCTGGTTTTAGCCGCGCCGGACGCGGTCTATGCTTTGCCTTCACATGGGCAGTTTGATCAGACGATGGATGAGCTGAAAATTGCGCCATCCGGTAAACAGAAGCTTTATATTGCCCAGCTGACACAATGGGCAAAAGAAGGCCATACGCCATCACAGGTCAATCTGGGGCAAATGTATCTGCTAGGAGATTTTGTTCAAAAAGATCTGCGTCAGGCCTATGAATGGACCAATGCAGCCGCAGCAAAAAACAATCCGAAAGCGCAAAATAATCTGGGCAAGATGTATCTTCGCGGCATGGGGGTAAAAAAGGACACTTTAAAAGCCTATGAATTATTCGGCAAAGCTGCCCAAACAGGCCTTTCAGATGCGCACTATAACTTGGGGGTAATGTTTGAACAGGGCATTGGTGTCGAAATGTACTTGCCTTATGCATTCGGCTATTACCTGACTGCAGTTAAAACAGAGGCGCCGCAAATGCTGCAGCGGAATTTGGAACACGCCAAGCAAGGCCGCGCCATAGCGCAAAATGATTTGGGTTATATGTACGCGATCGGATTTGGAACTGAAAAAAATTCACAGCAGGCGCTCTATTGGTTTGAACAAGCTGCAAAACAGCAGCTGCCGGAAGCCATGAATAATTTAGCTGTGCTGTATGACGGTTCCGGCGAGTTCGTAGCTAAAAATTTTGATCCGGGTTATTACAAGGCGATTAAGCATTACAGATCCTCTTTAACCGATTCAAAACGCTTGGAAAATACCGCTACGCAGGTAGCTTTGAATCGTGATTTGGCTAATCATTATTTTGCTTTGGCTTTGAAATTAAAGCATCCGGCTGCCCAATTCAATATGGCTAAAAAATATGAAACCGGGCTGGGTGTAAAAACAGACCTGCAGCAGGCAGTGCAGCTGTATCAGGCTTCGATTGCTCAAGGCTTTGTTTTGGCTGAGTTTGGTTTAGCCCGATTGTATCTCGATCAAAATGACGCGGTCAGCAGAGCAAAAGCGCTTCCGCTGTTTGAGAGCGCAGCGCGTAAAGGGGACAGCCGTGCCATGAATTATGCCGCGCTGCTCTCTGGACATATGATTGATATACCCGGCTGGTTCAATCCAGAAGAAAATACAGGGCCTGAAGCCTTTCAGCGCTGGGTAAAGACACAGCCGAGGGATCAATTGACTGAGGAAGATTATACAGAAGCAGGCATACAAAAACTGACCGAGCAAGCGCAGCGCGGAAGCGCATCGGCGCAGTATAAGCTGGCGATATTTAGATCCGAAGGTTTTAAATATTTGCAGCAAGATTATGCTGAAGCTGAAAAGCTATTTAAAGCAGCAGCTGCGCAAGGAAATGCCCACGCCATTTATAAACTGGGCTGGCTCTATTCACGTGAATATGTACCGGCTGCGAAGGACGCATCTGACAGCAGTCTGTTTGCCAGTCATAAATTAGGGCTGGCTTATTTTGAAGCAGCAGCCGCTCAAGGTGTTCCAGAAGCGCAGCATGAATTAGCGATGACCTATTATGCAGGCATGGGGGTCGAAAAAAATCCGGCGCTGGCTGCAAGCTATTACCGTCAAGCCGCAGCAAGCGGATTTCCCCACGCAGTAAGATGGATCAACCGGTTCAAAGATGCAGACCGTAAATAACGCGGATTAATGAAGACTTCTTCGCGGAAAGATCAAGCTGACTAAGCGGTTTCCTTGTCATATATAAGCGCTCAGATGCTATGTGGGCTTTTTTCATTTCTGTTTGCCTGTTGGCGCATCTGTTTATTTTGGTGCATTTTGCAGGCAAAGCGCATTTTCTGCACCTGAAAGATTCAGGCCTCTTTTGATTCTTTGCCAAACTTTCCGAATTAGCAGTATTACCGGTTGTATAAATAGTATTACTGTTTTGGCACAGCCTTTGCATTTCTACATACATCATAAAGTGATCTAGGGTTCCGATACAACTTCATGTATGACTGCGACCGAGAGTTCACGGCTTCGTTTGAATTCAAAGCAAAGCTGCACGGAGGGATAAAAGCCCGGGAGGTAAATAGTTAAGAATTAGGCAGAGGCTGCAATGAGCACAACACATTATCATGATGATAAAGCACTATGGACTGAACTTTTACCGGGTGGACACCACTGGTCAGCGCGTATTCAGCGTGGGGCAGTATTACAGCTTAAATCGCTAGGGCAAAATGCCAATGTGTCGCTGTACTGTGTAAATAGTGAAGATAAGCTTGAACGCTACAACATGCCAGATAGTCTTAAAGGGCAGCACACGGCTTATTTAAGTACAGGTCATATTTTGGCATCGGATTTAGGCCGTGCCATGATCTCGATTGTGAAAGATGATCACGCTTGGAATGATGCTTTTTGTGCACCAAGTACGGCATCGCAAATTGAAAACCAATTCGGCAGCAAAACTTTCCAAGATGCCCGTAACGATATGTACCGTAATGGCAAAGATAGCTTATTGCTTGAAATGACCAAATTCGGCTTATCTGCAACAGACCTCAGCAGTACTTTAAATCTGTTTTCTAAAGTCCAACCAGATGACAATGGCAACTTGAGCTATGTGGCATCTGACAATACGAATCACTTGATCGAACTACGCTTTGAAATGGATTGCTTGGTGTTCTTATCATCCGCGCCACATGCCTTAGATGACAGCACAGAATATGCACCTGCCGATGTTCAGTTGTCTTTATACAAAGCACTTCCTTTAAGCGACAGCGATGTATGTCGTGATTCATGTCCGCAAAATCAGCGTGCATTTCAAAACAATAATCGTTACTACGCACTCAGCGCTTAATTGGGGGAATACAACATGACAGCTTTAGCCAATTTACAAAACAGCTTAGAAAAATCAGTCCTTAACGAAGTTTGTCCTGCTGGTGAAGCATGGATGTGCGAAGTCAAAAAAGGGCAATATTTCCGTATTGTGGATTTAGAAGGCAACCAAGCGGTGGATACGCTCTTTATCTCAGCGTCAAACCCTGAAGAGCGTTATAGCGCAACAGATACTTTAGCCATCAACCAACAGATTTATTTAGAAAAAGGCACGACTTTATATACTAACTTCGGTAATAAAATTGCCACCATTCATGATGATAACTGCGGTCGTCATGACACTTTAGGCGGTGCATGTTCATGTGAAAGCAACACTGTTCGCTATGCACATGACAAATTTCCAATGCACAGTTGCCGTAATAATTTCATGATAGCGTTGTCACAACATCCGATTGCAAAAAAACATGGCTTAAACGTGCGCCATATCGGCCCAAATATTAACTTCTTTATGAATGTGCCTGTGACCGCTGAGGGACATTTGAAATTTGATGACGGTATTTCTGCACCGGGAAAATATGTAGAGATTAAAGCCGAAATGGATTTGATCGTATTGATCTCAAACTGCCCACAACTGAATAACCCATGTAATGCCTATAACCCAACAAAAATTCAATTGATCATTCGTGAAGGCGAGGAGTAATACCATGTTTAATAAAGTCCTCATTGCCAACCGTGGTGCAATCGCTTGCCGTGTGATTCGTACACTCAAAAAACTAGGCATTCAATCCGTTGCCGTGTATTCCGAAGCAGACCGTGATTCTTTGCATGTGACCTTAGCCGATGAAGCGGTATTTATTGGCGATAGTCCTGCCAGCCAAAGTTATTTAAATGTCGATAAAATTTTAGAAGTCGCAAAACAAACAGGTGCAGAAGCGATTCATCCGGGTTATGGTTTCTTATCTGAAAATGCTGAATTTTGTGATCTGTGTGAAGCGCAAGGCATTGTATTTTTAGGGCCAAATTCGGCACAAATGAAATCATTTGGCTTAAAACATACGGCACGAGAACTTGCGATTCAAGCCAATGTACCTTTACTGCCGGGTAGTCAATTATTGGCAGATGAAGCCGAAGCACTGCTTGAAGCCAATCGTATTGGTTATCCTGTGATGCTGAAAAGTACTGCAGGTGGCGGTGGTATTGGTATGCGTTTGGTATGGAATGAAGAAGAGCTGAAAGATGCTTATTCTACGGTTTCATATCTTGCCCAAGCCAACTTTAAAGATGCCGGTTTATACCTTGAGAAATTTGTACAGAATGCCCGTCATATCGAAGTACAGATTTTTGGTGATGGTAAAGGTTTAGTTTTAGCTTTAGGTGAACGTGATTGTTCGGTACAGCGCCGTAATCAAAAAGTTGTGGAAGAAACCCCAGCACCACATATCAATGATGATCAACGTGCTTATATTCAATCGATTGCGATTGGGCTGATGCAGTCGGTAAATTACCGTTCGGCAGGTACAGTTGAGTTTGTGATGGATACCGACACACAGGAATTCTATTTCTTAGAAGTGAATACCCGCCTGCAAGTTGAACATGGTGTGACGGAGCAAGTCTTTGGTGTAGATCTTGTGGAATGGATGGTTACT
Organism: Acinetobacter sp. YH12126; assembly: GCF_013418745.1. Classification (NCBI taxonomy): domain Bacteria; kingdom Pseudomonadati; phylum Pseudomonadota; class Gammaproteobacteria; order Moraxellales; family Moraxellaceae; genus Acinetobacter; species Acinetobacter sp. YH12126. Next base: position 121,921 of record NZ_VPBM01000006.1, read on the forward strand.
TTAGGCAGTGGGGATTGGATTGCACCAACAGAACAACTTGAATCGAAAGGTCATTCAATTCAAGTGCGTTTATATGCTGAAGACCCAATCAAAAACTTCCAACCTAGTGCAGGGCTTTTAACGCACGTTGAATTTGATGCCAATGCGCGTAATGAAACGTGGGTGGAAACGGGTTCAAATGTATCGTCATTCTATGACCCGATGATTGCGAAAATCATTGTCACGGCAGATGATCGTGACTCTGCAATTCAAGCCATGACCGAAACACTCGCCAAAACATCGATTGCAGGCATCGAAATTAATCTTGAATATCTACAAAATATTATCGACTGTGATGTATTTAAAGCCGGTACGCAAACCACACGATTCTTAAATACATTTGAGTGGAAAACCCAAAAAATTGAAGTGTTGCAATCAGGCATTCAAACTTCTGTGCAAGATGTGACAGGTCGTTTGGGTTATTGGGATGTCGGTGTGCCACCCTCAGGTGCGATAGATCCATTATCACTGAATGTTGCAAACCAGTTGCTTGGTAATGCCTATAACACTGCAGGGCTTGAATGTACCCTACAAGGGCCAACCTTAAAATTCCATTGTGACAGCCAAATCGTACTTGCCGGCGGTGATATGCCGTCGACTTTAGATGGTCAGTCTGTGCCAATGTGGCAAACCGTCAATGTGTGTAAAGGTCAGATTTTAAAATGTGGCAAAATCGCCACAGGTTGTCGCACCTATATCGGGATTAAAGGTGGTCTGAATATTCCTGAATATTTAGGTTCACAAGCGACCTTTACCCTTGGTCAGTTTGGTGGTCATGCTGGTCGTAATTTATTGATTGGCGATATGTTGCCAATCACGGCATTTACATCTGAACAAGTGACAGCGCTGGCGCCTGAACAAGTGCCATCATTCAGTCATGAATGGGAAATTGCGGTGATGTACGGCCCGCATGGTGCACCAGACTTCTTCACTAAAAAAGATATTGATACCTTCTTTGCCAATACTTTTGAGATTCACTTTAACTCAAGCCGTACAGGTATTCGTTTGATTGGTCCAAAACCTGAATGGGCACGTGAGGATGGTGGTGAAGCCGGTTTGCATCCATCGAATATTCATGACAATGCTTATGCCATTGGTGCGATTGATTTCACAGGTGATATGCCGATTATATTGGGTCCAGATGGTCCAAGTTTAGGAGGCTTTGTTTGTCCTGCCGTGGTGATTAATTCTGAGCTTTGGAAACTTGGTCAATTGAAAGCAGGAGACAAAGTCAGATTTATACCTGTGAGTTATCATCAAGCGAAACTTTTAAATGAAAAATATCATGTGCAATTAGAAGCATCTGATACGCAGGCTGTGGCATTTGATGAGTCATTTTATCCTGAACTTTTCACTTTAAAAAATGCGGTGCTTGATACTTTAAAAGGTCAGAATGGTTTGCCGGATGTGGTGTATCGTCCTGCGGGCAATAACTACATGTTGGTGGAATATGGTGAGTTGGTTTTAGATCTAAACTTACGTTTCCGTATCCATGCGCTCATGCAATGGGTACAAAAGCAAAACATTGCCGGCATTATCGACCTGACACCGGGTATTCGTTCGCTACAAATTCACTTTGATTCGATCAAGCTTGATCAACTTGATTTACTGCGTTTATTGCAAGTGGCTGAAGCAGAATTGCCTGATGTCACAGAAATGCAAGTTCCATCACGTACGGTGTATTTACCGCTGGCTTGGGAAGATTCACAAACCCAATTGGCAACTGAACGCTATATGCAAACTGTGCGCCCAGATGCACCATGGTGTCTAGACAATATCGAATTTATCCGTCGTATTAATGGCTTAAAAGACAAACAAGCCGTAAAAGACGTAGTGTATGACGCGAGTTATTTGGTCATGGGTTTGGGCGATGTGTATTTAGGTGCACCTGTGGCAACACCACTTGATCCTCGCCAGCGTTTAGTGACGACTAAATACAATCCTGCACGGACATGGACACCTGAAAATGCTGTCGGTATAGGCGGTGCGTATATGTGCGTCTATGGTATGGAAGGTCCGGGAGGCTATCAGTTCGTGGGTCGTACTACGCAAATATGGTCTCGTTATCGTAAAAACCCTGACTTTGAGCAAGGTATGCCGTGGTTACTGCGCTTCTTTGACCAAATTAAGTTTTATGAAGTTTCAGAAGCTGAACTGATGCAGATGCGTGAGGACTTCAAAGCAGGTCGCTTAAAACTGCGTGTAGAAGAAGGTGTACTGAATCTAAAAGAATACAATGACTTCTTGACTGAAAATGCAGAATCTATTTCAGCATTTAAATCTGTCCAACAAGCCAATTTTGATGAAGAACGTCGTCGTTGGCATGAAGCCGGACTTGCAGAGTATGTGTCTGAAAGTTTGGATGCTGTGTTGGATGACAGCGATATTCAAATTCCTGAAGGCGGTTGTGCAGTGGAATCGCACATGCCGGGAAGTATTTGGAAAATTGAATGCAAGTCAGGTGATATTGTTGAAGAAGGTGCAACTTTAGCTGTAATTGAAGCGATGAAGATTGAGATCCCCATTATTGCGCCTGAACGTATGATGGTTTCTGAAATTACCATTGAAAAAGGGCAGACGGTGAAAACGGGGCAGGTGTTGTTTACGTTGGCGCCAGTGGCTTGATGAGATACAGATAAAAAAGACCGTCCATAAGGGCGGTTTTTTTATTTTATGAATTAGATGTTTAGTTTAATATGAAGGTCAGGGATAAGCAGTTAAGAAAGAACTATGGCAAAGAATAAAAGAGATGATTTTACAGCTTCTACTGTGAAAGTTTTAAGAGATCGAGTAAATAATCTTTGTTCAAATCCAGATTGTGGCAACTTAACGATCGAGCCTAAAAAAATAGATAATAATAAAACTAATATTACTGGAACGGCTGCACACATTTCTGCTGCTGCGGTTGGAGGGCCTCGTTATGATATGTCAATGTCTTCAGAAGAAAGAAAGTCTATAAATAATGGGATATGGCTTTGTAATCATTGTGCTAGAAAAATTGATATAGAGCCTGAAGCATACTCAGTTGATTTATTAAAAGAATGGAAGAAGGAGGCTGAGTTAAAAGTTTTAGCAAACAGTAATAAAAAGTTTTATATAGAAATTGAATTTGAAAAGGAGGCACAATCAAGAGTTTTACAAAGTCACATGTCAAATCAAGTATTTGGATCTGTGGCTAATCAAACTTTAAACGTTATTACAAAAGGAATTCAAAAAGAGCTAAAAACTCTCGATCCAAGATTAAATATTTCATGTGATCATATTAATGGCACCACTCATTATCGCATCGATGCAGTGAGTGAAAGTGATGAACCTGTTAAGGTTAAAATCACTCCAACAGATGCTAATGAATTTAGTGAAAAATATGGTCGATTAGTTGAACATGGTGAATTTTTTCACTCTTCAATTGAAAACTTTATCTCAAACTCTGATGCTATAAATTCGATTTTTCCTAAAGATGTTAAAGATGGGATTGTAACAATCAAGCCAACAAATTTAAGAAAAGGAATTATTGAGATCACTGATAGTGATGATAATGTTATTTTGGATTTAGAAGGAGATTTCATTTTTGGCAGAAAGTCATTCTCGATATGTGCTTATAAATTTGATAATCTTATTGAAATTTCAATAAAAAATATTCCATTAAATCTCTCATCTGATACGAATAATATCGCAAATATTTCTTTAGGTTTAGAGAATTGGCAAGGAATTGATATCAGATTTTTACCTTATTTTGATAAAATTAAAAAAATTTATGAGAAATTGGAAAATCGTACTTCATTAGATTTCAAAATCTTAGTAGATGGACTTGAAATCTACAAAGCAATCAATCTTGATATGTCAAAAAAACTAGCATGGATTAACAACTTCTTAAATTATACAAATTCATGCGCTACCATAGCAAAAAAAAATAATTTATCTATAACTTTTAATAATGAATGTAGTTTTAGTTCTGAAGAGCACAGACAAATTTATGAAATTTCAGAATTACTTTGCTCGAAAATTGAATTAAATAAGTTTAAGGGTTCAATGACAGTCAATCCTAGTTCTATCGAGTTGGTAAATAGCTTAGTCAAAGATACTGAATCTGAACTGATAATGTTTCAGGATTTAGATATCCAAAGTTTAAATATTTTTAATAATATGGTGGATTTTAAATTATATATAAAACACACTTTTAGGAATCCTCAATTTATTTTACTTAAAAAAGATTTGACAGAAAATTCTTACAAATTTGAAATTAAAGAAAAAACTGTGAATAGTCTTTATCTGAGAGAAGGTTCTTTAACCCCATTCGAATATAGTCAAGATCAAGTTGTATTAGAAAAAATTAAAAAATAACTATTAATTTACGACTTATTAAGAGGCCTTTAAGTTGGTTATAATTTAACCAATGTTTGCATAGCTAGGACGTCGACCAATATGAACAATATTATCCATTCACGCTTTGTCGCAAATTTTTGAGATATCCCTCAATAAAAGAGAATTCAATGATGGCTAAAAAACTTGAAGACCTTATAAGGAAACGTAGTCCTGAAAGTCGAAATCGAATTATGGAAAATGCAAAAATAATTTTGAATGATTGTCTTTCGGAAGATGTGCATTTAACAGAACTAGCAGAAAAAGCTAAAGGGCAAAAAACGATAAAGATCATTTTAGACGAGCTACAAGATCAAGTTCACAAAAAACGCGATTAAAAAGTTCACTTATTTATCCAAATGCTCTCTCAAAATGCGTCGCAACTCTAAAATGGCATCTGGAGACTCATGGATGGAATGTCCACCATTGAATATCTTTTCAGACACCGCGCCATCTAGATGAGAACTTGTATAGGGAACAATGCCATCCGACATTTTGCTCGGTTCATTACTTTGCGTCTGATTTCCCATAATAGAATGATAAGGAATATCTTTATTTGGCATGATGTCAGCAGACAACAGCATAAAACGTGATTGTAGACTTAAATCTGCAGGGCCAGACTTAATCAGGCCCATAGTTGAATTTTTTGCATTCGGGATTTCAACATTGACATCATTTAAAAAACTTAAAGGCAATACCACGATTTTTTTCGCCAAATTTGTAAACCAGCGGTCTGCATAGTCAGTACCATGATGCGGTGCGGCAATGAAAATTGCACGACTAACTGGCTTCAAGGCTTTAAAGACAAAACGATCGCGGATAATTGGATGACGTTGTAACTGTGTATTTTGTTCATAGTTCATGAGTGGAATAGCTTGAGCGGAAATATCTGCATCACTAACCAATAAACGACTAATGATGCCGCCCATACTATGCCCGATAATGACAGCATCCTGAGCCGATGGCGTATTGGGCTGAACAGTTGCAAATGCCTGTTTGAGTAAAGCATTGATTTGAAAGCGACTCTCAAATATTGGCATATTGGTTGAGTAAAACACTTGCCAAACTTGGTAATGATCACGCAGTTTTTGATCACCCATGATGTTATTGGTCAGGCTGATCCAAGTTTCAGGACTGCTGGCTAAACCGTGAACCATGATAATAATCTTTTTATTGGGTTGATACGGCTCTAACATAAACACATGTGGCATGCGCAAATGTTCTTCCTTATTTAGAAGTGTCCAGTAGCCAGATTGTCCTAATTTATTTTCGGCTAACCAAAGTCCATAAGGCACAGAATAATTGGCTGTTAGCGTATAGGACTGAGATTCAATTTTAGCCTTTTTAAATTGATAGGGATTAAATAATTCAACCTTAAAGTCTGATTGCGGCGACAAAATTTCACTAATGCTGCTATTGGTCTTGGCAGGCTCTGCGATCGCACTGACAGATAAATAGCGTGCCGTATGGATATTGGGGTTGGGTTTATTTGAATAATATTGTTCAGGATCTAATACAAAAGGCTGCACAGCAGACAGATCCGTGGCTTTTTTGACTAAGACAAATTCAGAACCAATGCCTTCCTGACGGTTAATGGTTTTTAAGCCTGAAAAATTAAAATTATAGCTCGACAGTAATTTATCAATGTCCGCATTTTTGATTTCAGGATAATGCTCATAGTTAAAATGATAAAGCGATGAACCCAGCATTAAACTTTCAGGCATTTGCTGATAGTCAAAACGGGTAAATGATGAGGTGATTAAACGTGATAAAGCCACATTATAAAAGGTGCGGACTTGTCCCTGACGCAAATCAAATAAGCGTTCTTCAGGGGCTTGAGCGGATTTAAATAGATAGACATAGCTGTAACGCAGACTGAAATCAAAGTCTGCAAGCTGCTGATCCATACACATTTTAATTTTGCTTGAAGCTAATTTTCCGCTGTTTTGTTTTAAGCTTTTTTTGCATTGTGGATTTTGATCGGCGCTTAAAGCACGTGCCATGTACAGTTCACTTGCTGCTGCATAGACTTGGGCAATATCTAAAGTTTCATTGTTAAGCATTTTGTGAATACAGCTTTCAAGCGCATTTAAACAAGATTGGTCGCTTTCATTCACCATTAACAGGATTTGATGGCTAAATGTACTGAGCTTCTGATGGGTTAATATGCTATCTGTTTTATTATTTAGTGACGCACTGAGTTGATTTTCTTGTAATTTGACCAATTGGCATCCACTGAGCAAACTCAGGCTGATGATACACATAAAACGAGCGGGTAAATGCGTGAAAGGCATCATTGGAAAGGTCACAGGCATCTATTTTTTGTTATTTTAACCTTTATAAAATAGTAAAAATAGGGCAGGTGTTACAGCGCTCAATCCAAGAAAATTACTACGTATACATCCTTTCTATAAGCTAATGTACGAATGCTGTAATACAGAAAAGTTGATCTGAGGTTCAAACAATATCACGTATTAAATTTAATCTAATTGTGCTGCTGGTTTTTTAAGGTCATGTTGAGCAGTTTGTGGTGAATGAATCGTAATTTATCCAATACTGGATTCGACAATGTAAATGGATATGCATCATCTAAGCCCATGCTGCGGTTCAACGCATTTAAATTAAAGGTCAAGGTCATCCAGTGTTGCAGTAGTAGGTCAAAATCCTGAGCGCCAATCGGGTTTTCTTTCAGTTCTAAATTATTCAAATCCGACTTATTGGTTTTGACCACTAATCCTGCATAGTAGGCTGTTTCTAGGGTGTCCATCATATGCAAATAATGCGCCCATGTTTCCGCCCAATCTTCCCAAGGATGCGTACTGGCATATGAACTGACATAGTAATCCGCCCAATTTTGTGGCGCACCGTCATTATAATGTCGTTTCAAAGCTTCACTATAATCTTGTCGTTCATCACCAAATAGTTCCCGAAATTCATCAATCAGCTCTGGGTGTAAATGTTTGATCAAATCAAAATAATAATGACCGCTTTCATGTCTAAAATGACCTAGAAGTGTACGGTAGTTTTCACCCATTTTTATACGCGTTGTTTCGCGGTAAATCACATCTGCTTCACTGGCATTTAAGGTAATAATGCCATTGGCATGACCGGTCATGACAGGTGTATTTTCTGTTGGCATGAGAAAATCAAAACGCAGCCCAAAACGGTCATCTTGACTGCGTTTAGGACGCGGCATGGTATTCAGTTGCTGCATTAAATACAAAAAACGCCGTTTGGCATGTTCCAATCGTGCCCAGTACACAATATGGTCTGGATTATCTAGGTTGGGGATGGTGTGCGTGAGCAAGCAAGATTCACAATAAATTTCCTCACTGTCGGCAGGTACCATCCAGTTGCAAACCTGATGATGTTGATAATTATGACAAGGTTTAAAGCGTTTTCCCTTTATTTCAGGATTTAACGCAAGCCATAACGTACTGCTATGCTTGTCAAAACAGCCCATTTGCTTTTCAGAGGCAATATAACCCAGCGCAGTCTGACAATTGACACAGTGTGAATTGGCAAAAAAGATTTGGTTAGAACAGACCGCGCAGCTGAAATACTTCATAGGCGTTGAGTGATGAATAGAAAGTTTAATCAGTATAAATGATGTTCAATGTTGATGAAATAAATTGCACTTCGAGTTTGTTGCGGGTCTGTCAATGTTCTCGGTTAATAAGACCAATAAGCTTTAGAAATAGCCTTCAGAAAATCACCCATCGCAGCAATAGTGCAAATGAGTCGCTATGAGTGCACTTGTTGCACAAATGATGAACAATAAAATCTATAAGAAAATTAAAAGAACAAAATAATCGATCATTTTTTGTATTTCTCACTTGGCACAGATTCTGCATTTCTATCGATATTACGAAATAAATATTTTGTATTACTCAAACAGGAGATGCATATGAACCGCCATCAATCTGCAACATTTCTGCATCAATTAAAGCAATTTTTTATTGAGTTACTGAGCGCCCGTGCGGGTTTCTATATTCAGCAAAAAAAAATAAGGAAAAACAGTGCCTAAACAAAAGCTGGCGCGTATCAGTATTACAGTGCCTGAAAAAACAGTCGATTCATTGGACCAAAAAATTGTCGATCAGCATTATGAAAGCCGTTCTCAGGCCATTGTCGACATGATCAATAAGCATCTGATTGCCGATCAGGAGCAGCGCAACGAAGTGATGGTTGGCACATTTACCTTACTTTATGACGCAAGTAGTACGGCGCTACGAATTCAGCTTTTAGATTTACAGCAGCAGTTTTTAGAACAAGTGGTGAGTTCGCTGCATATTCAACTCGATGACCACAAAATTTTAGAAGTCATGATTCTGCAAGGCGTCAGTTTAGAGCTCAAAGTTATCAGTCAGCATTTTTCAGCACTTAAGGGTGTGATTAAAGGACATTTGGAGTTGATGGACGCTGTAATGCCGCCAATTCCGCAAAATGCAAAGGATTTAGGAGTTTAAAATGGGCCAATTATATCGATCACAAGATCAGTTTAAAGATCAAATCACAAACCAAAAGCAAGCACATGCTAATGCAGCCAACCATAGACCAAATCGTGCAAAGCGTAATGCTCAATCTGTCAGTAATCCGAATACACCATCGTTTTTGAACACCAATACCAAATTTAACTGTAATACCATCGGGGAAATCGAACTATGATCAAAAAAGCCTGCTTATCTGCATCCGTTGTGACCGCTATCTTACTGGGGGGGTGTGACAATACAGCCAAAACACCTGAACCAAACGCGCAAGCAGAAGGCACAGTCAATACAAAATCCATTACGATCGGCTATAGCGACTGGCCTGGTTTTGTCGCATGGCAGGTTGCTATTGAAAAAGGCTGGTTAAAAGAAGCCGGTGTCAATGTGGACTTTAAATGGTTTGATTATTCAGCCTCACTATCTGCATTTGCGGCTAATCAGTTGGATGCCGTTTTGGTCACCAATGGTGACAACTTAGTCACAGGTTCTGGCGGCACAAAAGGCGTCATGATTATGGCGACGGACTATTCTGCAGGTAATGATGTCATCATTGCTAAAGATGGCATCAATAGCTTAGCTGATTTAAAAGGAAAAAGTGTCGCAACAGAAAAAGGCTTGGTTGATCATTTGCTTTTGACGACGGCGTTGGATGATGCAAAAATTCAAGCGTCTGAAGTAAAGTTGGTCAACACCACGACCAACGAGCTGCCACAAGTATTTGCAAGTCCTGATATAGCAGCGATTGCCGTGTGGCAACCAGTCGCAAATCAAGCGCTGAAAGCTGTTGCTGGCTCTAAAATTATTTATACATCGAAAGATAAACCCGGTCTGATTTATGACACATTAACCGTCAACATGACGCATTTATCTGCTAACAAAGAAGAATGGAAAAAAATCATTCAAGTTTGGGATAAAACTGTTAAATACATCAACGACCCTGCAACACATGCCGATGCAGTGAAAATCATGTCTACTCGTGTCGGCGTTGATCCTGCACAGTATGAACAGTTTATTGGAGGCACACATTTACTGGATTTAGCTGCCAACAAACAAGTCTTTAAAAAAGGAATTGGTTTTGACTCGATTTATGGTTCTAGCTACCACGTAAATAAATTTAATGTTGCTAATGGCATTTATAAAACTGAAATGGATGTCGATGGATCAATCTATCCAACATTGGTTGAAGAACTGAAATAAGTTGAAACGTAAATAAAAATAAGCTCTGAACAGTATAAATGCTTCAGGGCTAACAACATCAATTTAATATCAATGAAAATAATGAAGTGCAGAACTCAAGCTTCTTCATCCATGGCATTTGAGTAAAACTTTACACCCAGTTTGATACGGTCACGGCCATGACTCATACGCCAGCGGTTGGTATCACGCAGTGAATATACGCAGCCACAATATTCTTGCTGGTAAAATTCCTCATTTTTACTGATCTCTAGCATACGCACAGCACCACCATTTTTACGCCAGTTATAGTCCCAATAACTTATGCCTTCATAATGTGAAGCGGAGCGATGACCACAGTCATTAATCTGCTTCATATTTTTCCAGCGTGAAATTCCCAGTGAGCTACTAATTAAGCTAAAACCATGTTCTGCCGCATAAAGTGCAGTACGCTCGAAGCGCATATCAAAACACATCGTGCAACGAATGCCTTTTTCAGGCTCATTTTCCATACATTTAGCGCGAGCAAACCCATTGTCTGTGTCGTAATCACAGTCGATAAACGGAATATTGTGTTTTTCTGCAAAGCGGATATTTTCCTCTTTACGGATTTCATATTCTTTCACAGGATGAATATTGGGATTGTAAAAGAAAATTGAAAAATCGATACCTGATTCAATTAATGTTTCCATGACTTCGCCAAAGCATGGTGCACAGCAAGAGTGGAGTAAAAGCTTGTCATGACCTGCTGGGAGAGTCAGTGTCTGACGTTCTAATTTATTAGACATGATTTTAAGAAGGTATAAGTATAAACCGAATATTTTAGCGATTCCTTAACATACCAAAGCTCGAATATGCTAATTTTTTCTAGGTACAAGTTGAGTCATATTCAGCATATTGTCTAAAAAGCTGAAACGACATGAATATATGCTGATTTCATTTTTGGTTAATCTATTTATGGCAAGGTTTAAGAACTTTATAGCTCAGGACAAAAGTATATTAGTGTTACAGATTCAATATTAAAACAATTAGTGATTTGATCTTTTTTCATTTTAAAGTTAGAAAAATTCACCCTAATGAATAAATCCGCTGAATTTTGAGAGTGGAGATTTTGAGCCAATCTGTACGATTCGACACATTTCAGATGTGTGTTTGAATGAAAAAATTTTCATTGAATTTTTTTTAAGCCCTTATTTATATTAAATAAAATTTAAATTCTACCTGGGTGGCAGTTTTTTTATCGCCAGTTGAATGATGCATAGTTGAAGAAAATTCATTCTATTTAAATCTTAAACATGAATTTATCTCACTTTGAGTTGAGGTTAAATCATTTTTATTCATCTTAAGTTTCACGTATAAATTACTTCATACAGAAATTTTGATTATTTTTAATTTTAGGGTAGTGAATCTCCATGAGTCATAAATTTGCATGTTCAATCAAACGTATCCGCTTTGATGAAAACTATGAGCCAGCTGACAATACACGTTTAACAACGAACTTTGCCAATTTGGCACGTGGTGAACACCGTGAAGAGAATCTGCGCCGTACTTTGGCAATGATTAATAACCGTTTCAATAGTTTGGCTACTTGTGACAACCCAAATGCAGATCGTTATTCACTTGAAATTGACATCATTTCGGCTGAACTCGATGTGGAAGGCAATGGTCAAACTTTCCCATTTATTGAAACTTTAAAGAGCACCATCATCGACCATAAAACCAATGAACGCATTGAAGGCATGATCGGCAACAGTTTTTCATCGTATGTACGTGACTATGACTTCAGCGTGGTATTACCAGCACTCGGCTGTAAGTTCAATGAAAAACCTGAAGATTTTGGCGATTTACACGGCAAGCTATATCAACATTTGATCAATTCAGAGGTATTTAAAGCTGAATTTAAAAAACAGCCTGTCATCTGTTTAAGTGTTTCAACGACAAAAACCTATTACCGTACTGCAAATGTGCATCCGATCTTAGGTGTGGAATACACCAATGATGATCACTCCCGTACAGATGATTATTTTGCAAAAATGGGCTTAAGCGTTCGTTACTTCAAACCTGAAAATGCGACTGCACCATTGGCATTCTATTCAGCAAATAACTTGCTGAGCGACTATACAGATTTCGAACTGATCAGCGCGATCAGCACCATGGAAAGTTTCCAAAAAATCTACCGTCCTGAAATTTACAATACCAATGCGACAGCAGGTTTAGTGTATCAACCAAGCTTAAGCTTTGGCGATTACTCATTAACTCGTATTGTGTATGACCGTGTTGAACGTGGTCAGTTGGCGGTTAAACAGGGCAAATGGACAGAAGAGAACTTTATCCGGCCATATAAAGACATTCTGAATGAGTGGGCGGCTAATTTTAGTATTGAAAATGCAGCCGCAGCTTAATTATAAATCACTTGTGATTTAAAGCAGCTGTTTTAAAGAATATGTTTCATGCATCAGTTAATTTGTGATCAATATTTATTTCGTAAAGAAATTTCCCTCTCCTTAAAAGGAGAGGGTTAGGGAGAGGATTTATATGAAATGCTCCCTCATCCTCTTGCGGAGCATGCTCCTCATCCCATAGGGAGAAGGGACTTTCAATATGAATTTAATAATCAATTGATAACTTTTTGGTTTTTGCAAAATTTAGAATATAGAGATAGAAGATCGAATATGGCCATTTTACTCCCAACTTCAACTGCTGGCAGCTTACCTAAACCGTCTTGGCTGGCTGAACCTGAAAAATTGTGGTCAGCATGGAAACTTGAAGGCGAAGAATTATTAGATGCAAAGCGTGATGCGTTGAAATTATCTTTGCATGAACAAATCCATGCAGGCATTGATATTGTCAGTGATGGCGAACAAACCCGTCAGCATTTTGTGACCACGTTTATTGAACATCTTGAAGGTGTGGATTTCGAAAAGCGTGAAACGATGCGTATTCGTAATCGTTATGATGCAAGTGTACCGTCTGTGGTTGGTGAAGTATCGCGTAAGAAAGCAGTGTTTGTTGATGATGCAAAATTTCTACGCAGCCAAACCAATCAGCCGATCAAATGGGCTTTGCCTGGCCCAATGACGATGATTGATACTTTGTATGATGGTCATTACAAGAGCCGTGAAAAATTGGCTTGGGAATTTGCTAAAATCCTCAATCAAGAAGCTTTAGAGCTTGAAGCGGCAGGCGTGGATATTATTCAATTTGATGAGCCTGCGTTTAACGTATTTTTTGATGAAGTCAATGACTGGGGTATTGCGACTTTAGAGCGCGCGCTTGAAGGTCTGAAATGTGAAACAGCTGTTCACATTTGCTATGGTTATGGCATTAAAGCCAATACCGATTGGAAACAAACCTTGGGTAATGAATGGCGCCAATACGAAGAATCATTCCCGAAACTGCAGCAATCGAAGCTGGATATCATCTCACTTGAATGTCAAAACTCTCGTGTACCCATGGATTTAATTGAACTCATCCGCGGTAAAAAAGTCATGGTTGGTGCAATTGATGTAGCAACCAATCAAGTTGAAACAGCAGAAGAAGTAGCAAATACATTACGCAAAGCATTGCAATTTGTAGATGCCGACAAGCTATATCCTTCAACGAACTGCGGTATGGCGCCTTTACCTCGCCAAGTGGCGCAAGGCAAACTAAATGCGCTAAGCGCAGGCGCTGCCATTATTCGCCAAGAATTGACCGCATAAATTCGAGCTGACTCAATTTCATGTAAGGGCAATAAGGAAATTAAATTTGCTATTGTCCAAACCTGAGAAAGAGATAAGCCATATAGACCATTGAGATTGAAGAGATGATTGAAGCAACTGATTTTAGAAATGCAATGTCTTTATTGACGACTGCAGTCAACGTGATTACGACTGAGGGTGAAGCAGGCATGCATGGATTTACAGCATCAGCCGTATGCAGTGTGACAGATACACCGCCAACTTTGCTGGTTTGTATGAATCAATCATCTCGTTCTCATGCGCATTTTCTTGAAAATAAAGTTCTGTCTGTCAATGTTTTAGGTGCACAGCATGAGCAAATTTCCAATGCTTTTGCTTCAAGCAAATTCAATTCGGAAGAGCGTTTTAAATTGGGTTCTTGGACTGTATTAGAAACAGGTTCACCGATATTAAAAGATGCTTTAGTTAGTTTTGACTGTCAGATTGAACAGATTCAAGAAGTGGGTACGCACAGTGTGTTTATGTGCCGTGTGGTTGCAATCAAGCAAAGTCAGCAAGAAGAAAGTCTGGTGTATTTCAACCGTGCTTATCATGCTGTGGGTCAAGTGGAGTTGGCTTAAACCAGTCAACTTCTTTAATACATCTCTTTAAAAGTATATATTTCGTGGAACTCATTACTTTCTTAATTATTGGCGCATTTGCTGGTTTTGCTGCAGGGCTGTTTGGCGTTGGCGGCGGTACTATCATTGTGCCATTGCTCTATATTGTTTTTAGCCAAATGGGTTATAGTCCCGATGTGATTATGCATTTGGCGCTCGGCACATCTTTGGCTACGATTGTTGTGACGTCTATCAGTTCATTGATGGCACATAATAAAAATGGCGCTGTGATTTGGCCTGTATTTAAAAATTTAGCTCCGTCTATGGCGATTGGCTGTTTTGCAGGCGCAGGGATTGCAGGCTGGCTGTCAGGTTTACATCTGCAAATGATTGTCGGCGTGTTTTTACTTTGGGTGGCTTATACCATGTTTATGGGAGCAAAAAAGCCAGTCGATCCAAATAAAACACTACCATCTACAGCTAAACAAATTGCAGCAGGTTCGGGTATCGGCGTTGCATCGGCCATCTTCGGCATTGGCGGCGGCAGTATTACGGTGCCGTATTTAACGGCAAATGGCGTGGTGATGCAAAAAGCGGTCGGGACGTCTGCCGCTTGCGGTTTATCTATTGCCATTGCTGGGGCATTGGGCTTTATGTTCTTTGGCATGCAGCAGCATGTTGAAATTCCAAATACCATTGGCTTTATTCATATCTATGCCTTTTTGGGCATTAGTGTGATGAGTTTCTTTACGGCTAAATATGGCGCGAAAACTGCGCATGCGCTTTCACCAGCAGTACTGAAAAAATGTTTTGCTGTGCTGTTATGTATTGTTGGATGCTTTTTTCTAGTGAAAGGCATTTTATAGTAGCAGACTGATCACAGTTGCTTCATTCGAAACGTATGCTCTAGTGTGCAACAGCAAGCTAGAGCATTTTTATCTATAGCAATTTAAGTCTTTAAAATTTCAGAGATATTATTTAAAAACTTCATTTTAAAACTGACATTTCAAAGCTCTGTGCTTTTAGAAAAAACATTAATAATCACAATACCCAATAAAATAAAGGCCAAACCAATCATGGCAGGCAGGTCTAAATTTTGTTTAAACACAATCCAGCCCACACAAGAAATCAGTACAATGCCTGCAGCAGACCACATGGCGTAGGCCAATCACATTGGAATCGATTTAAAGGTCAAACCTAAAAAGAAGAGTGCAATGGCATAGCCCAATACGGTAAAAATAATCGGTACTAGTTCAGTAAAGCCATTGCTGGCTTTTAAGGCGGACGTGGCAATCACTTCAGCAATGATTGCGATGAGCAAATATATAAACGACATTGATTTCCTATAGACATTCTACGGCATGGTACAAGAGGTGCTGTTTTTCATTTTGCAACCAATCTGTACTTTCTGTCGTGGTATCAGTGCGACGCTGAAATGCATAATGTGGAACATAAATATCCACCTCGAACATCAGCTGTATTGCTTGACCATTAATAATGACGTTTTGCATTAAATGTGTTTCATCAATAACTTCAAAATGATCAAATTTAAGTTCTTGATCTTGCTGAGAGGAAGTCGTTGTATAGTATTTATCCAGACCATCTACAGCGATGGATACTTCAAAGCTTTCAATCAACGCTTCATACCCAGCTGGTGCAGATGATATGTTGATGCTGGCAACTGTTTGCTGATCTGCAGGTAAACGACTCAGTGCGAAGGCCACATGCTTATCACAAATAATTAAACCGCCATCCATCTGCAATGGTTCATGACTTTCTACATCGAGGGCTGACTGCAACCGCAGGCCTAAAAATAGCCCTTCATGAACTTGCTGACGCCAGTCTTCGACATACACATTGCTTGGAGAGAATTCCAAAATACAGTTGCCAATCGCATGTAGTTTTGCAGGTTCTGGCCATTGCACATAATTTTGATAATTTGAGTGTGCTTTAACATCCCAAGACAATAATTGCTGTTCAGCATCCCAAAGAGTATTTCCAATCCAGCCTTGACGCTCATTCACTGGCGTATTTTCTTGGCTTTTTAAAGGTAGATCGATGGTGAAACTACGTGACTGAAATCAATACACAATGGTTTTTTCATCCGTTAATCCATTCGAAAAACTAATGCTTTTACGGCGAAAAGCACCATATAAATAGTCTGGAATAGGACCTGAAACCTCTTGGCTGGCTGGAAGCTGTTTTAAAGCTTGAAATAGATTCATGCGCTTGCTCCTTGCACTTCTGTATTTTCATCCATACCAAATGAGGACAAAGGCACAGCATTTCTTAGACTCAGCTCTCCTGAAGCGATACGTTTTTTAAGATAATTAAAGGTTTGCGCGGTTTGGTTAAATAAGTGTTCACCCCCAATTAAGGGCTGATATTTTGGCGCGTCAGTAGAATGTACAGGCTCAATGATTGTGTCGTAATTACAGGCGCAGAACAGAGGGAAGGAGTAACGTTCTTCAGAGACTTTTTTAACACGTTGTTTGGTGGCCAAATATTTGCCATTCGACAAAATTTCCATCATGTCGCCAATATACATCACCAAGGTATTTTCAATCAAAGGAATATCCATCCATTCACCTTGTTTATTTAATACTTGTAAACCCGGTGCAGTCGGCAAGAGCAGTGTAAAACACTCATAGTCTGTATGTGCGCCAATACCTTCAGCGTCTTTCACTTCAGGGTTATAGGGATAATGGATTAGACGCAGCTGGCTGGTCGGATGGGTAATTTTGCAATCAAAAAAATGCTCATCTACATTCAATGCTAAAGCAAAGGCCTGAAAAATCTGCTCACTAATACTGCGTAAATGGCAGTAATAATCACTGACGGTACTTTTAAATGTGGCATCATCTCGCCATAACGTAGGGCCAAGCAAAGGAAATGCCGTAGTTTCGCCGTGGTAATCATAATTGACGTCATAGGCTTCTTTTAAGTCGTAGCTGTTGCCTGCAAATTGTTCTTCACCAATTGGCACATAGCCACTATGATTTTTCGACAGCCCAATATAGTGTTGCATTTTACTGGCGGTATCTTGTTGGAAATAGAGCTTTGCCACCTGAATCAGTGATGTCGCAAAATCAAAATTGAACTGATCACCTTTTAAATATAGAAAACCTACATCTTTACAGGCATTGATCCAATGCAGAGGCTACTTCTAAACGCTCTGACAATTCCGTGCTTTGCATTTTTGAAATATCAACAAGTGGCAAAACATAAGATTCATTCATCTTCAATTCCTATAATGTTGGCCGTCCAACGCTGTAGTACATCATTTAGGCCGTCCTAAAGATGAAGAGGGATTAATCCAGTTATTTTTGCGTACTGACTTGGGTCATACGCGGAATTTTCGGTAGGTTTTCCATCGCTGGGTCGAGCTCGTCTTCCTGCGCATGTACCAAGAAATCCACCCGTTCGCGCAGTTGTTTAAATTCAGGACTCAGCATGAGTTCAGGATTACGAGGACGGGGTAAATCGACCTCAATTATTTCTTTAATTTCACCAGGATTGGCTTTGAGCGCCACAATACGATCCGCCAATAGAATCGCTTCATCCATATCGTGGGTCACAAAAATAATCGTGATATCAATGTTTTGCCAAAGATCCATTAAATGTTTTTGCATTTTTTGACGGGTATGCGGGTCAAGCGCGCCAAACGGTTCATCCATCAATAATATTTTGGGTTCATTGACCAATGCGCGGGCAATAGCAACGCGCTGTTTCATTCCGCCAGACAGCTGATGCGGGTACTGATCTTGGTATTTTTCTAGACCAATAATATCAATCCATTCGCGGGCGCTGGATTCAGCCGAGGCATTGCTGGCACCTTTCATTAAAGGGCCAAACATCACATTTTCTTTGACCGTTTTCCATGGAAAAAGCGTGTAACCTTGAAAAACCATGCCACGCTCAGGGCTTGGGCCTTCAATGACTTGGCCATCGACCAGCAATTCACCGCTACTGTAAGGGTCAAGTCCAGCCACAATTCGGCTAAAGGTCGATTTACCGCAACCCGATGGGCCAATCACGCAGATAAATTCACGTTTATGAATCTTTAAATCCAACTGATTTAAAATAGTACGCTCAGTCTTGCCGTGTTTAAAACTTTGTGTAAGTTTTTTTGCTTCTAAAATGACAGGGCGTACATAAATTGCATCGAAATAAGTGCTGGCATTAAATTCTGTGCTGTTCATTATTTTGCTCCTGCTTTCCATTTAAATAGACGTTGACCGAGTTTCATTAGCACCACATCACACACCAAGCCAATCACCCCAATGATGAGGATAGCGGCATAAACATTGTCAAAGTTTTGGTAACGCGCTTGTTGGGTAATAAACCATGTAATCCCAGAGGTTGTGCCAATCAGTTCAGATACGATCAGATAAGTCCAAGCCCAGCCCAGCAATACACGTAAGTCGCGGTAAATGTCGGGAAGCGCCGCTGGAATCACCACATGAAATAAGCTTTTTAATTTATTGGTACCTAGCGTAAAACCTGCTTCAATCAGGCCTCGGTCAACCATCCGTGTGGTATTGGCAATAATCAGAATTTGCTGAAACAGCGTACCAATCACGATAATGGCGATTTTAGGTGCATCATTAATGCCTAAAATCGCAACGGCTAATGCACCAAAAGCAGGAGCGGGCAAGTAGCGGAAAAACTCAACAAAGGGTTCGGTCAGTTGTGATATTTTTTGAGAAAAACCGCAAAGAATACCTAGCGGAATACCGATGAGAGAGGCAATAAAAAAAGCGCTGAACACAATTTTAATACTGTGCCATAAGCTTTGATGAAACCATGGGGCATCAGGTTGGGCAGGTGGAGTTATAAAAGCCGTAACTAATGCTTTTGCTACTTCGTGCGGTGCAGGTAAATAGATTGGATTGACCAGTTTACCTTGAGGTGGTGCTAAACCTGCATTGACCGCAGATTGCGCTTCGGCATAAAACACCGCTTTGTCTACACGGCTATCGACCTGAAAATACGGCACACTGCCTGACTGCGTAATTTGCACCTGCGGATGCCATAAATATGGCAAATAACTCACTGCACACCAAATGAGCACAGGAATTAAAAATGATCCTAAGCCAAGCAATAGCTTGCTTTTCGGACTGAGCTCTCTTGCGACATAACCCATACTGACCAAGCCCCAATATTACTTTTTTAATAAAACGTAATACTGTTAAGCAATTTGAATGCCAAACGCGTGTATGCCGTGATTTATTGGACTTAAGCCAAGTTAGATAAGCTATAAACAGCAAAAAGCCTGCAAAAGAAGCAGGTAATATTAGTTTTTTTGATCAATACTGATGCCAAAATGAACTTTTATGGCGCAACCAATTGTAAAAAAAGTTTTTTCATTCCTTCACTCGCGCCTGCTTTAATCAATTGATACTGCTCAGGTACGCGTTGATAGTCTGCTTTCGGGTCGATATAAAATGCACGGCAGTTGGCAGGGATTTCGTGAATTAATCCAGCCACAGGATAGACTGCCAGACTTGTGCCAATCACAATAAAAATATCTGCTGTTTGTACACTTACACTGGCATCTTCATAGGCAGGAACTACTTCGCCAAACCACACCACATGGGGCCTGAGTGGATAACCAGCTGGGCATTTGTCTGTATCTAAATTTAAATCTGAACCTTCTACTTTAAATAGTTCTTCTGGGTGTGGAGCCTGAGGGCCAGAGCTTTTAGCGTAGCGAATATTACCATGCAAATGCAGTACATTGTGACTGCCTGC
The DNA here is from genome assembly GCF_013418745.1 of Acinetobacter sp. YH12126. Taxonomy (NCBI): domain Bacteria; kingdom Pseudomonadati; phylum Pseudomonadota; class Gammaproteobacteria; order Moraxellales; family Moraxellaceae; genus Acinetobacter; species Acinetobacter sp. YH12126. The sequence goes on from NZ_VPBM01000006.1 coordinate 142,015, forward strand.
ACGTTCATGTAGATCATCAATATTTTGAGTAATAACTTGAACATCAAAAAAATCATCGAGTTCAGCAATCAATTTATGCGCTGCATTAGGATCTGCGGTTAAAATATGTTTACGGCGTTCATTATAAAAACGCTGTACTAAAGCTGGATCGCGTGCCCAAGCTTCAGGTGTGGCCACATCTTCAATGCGATGCTGCTCCCAAAGACCATCACTGTCACGGAAGGTATTGATGCCGCTTTCTGCGCTCATACCAGCACCTGAAAACACCACAACTTTTTGCATAGATATTTAGCCTTATATTTGAATTGATGAGTCCACTGCGTACGGTTGCATGTATTGAACGAATAATTCAGCGAATTTACTGTACTCAAAATATAGCGATTACTTCAACTCAGCTGATGCAATTCTTGTAGCACCCAATCGACAAATTTTTGTATTTGCGGTGAACTGTCTTGGCTCGAGTGGACTAAATAATATTTTCGGCTACCGTGCAATTTTTTATTTGATGCAATCACCAGTTCTTTTTTTCTCAGTTCTGCTTCGATCAGCATTTGTGGAATCAGTGCCATTCCCATGCCATGACTGGCTGCCACAGAAAGCATAGAAAATAGTTCATGCCTCTGCCCATCGAAAGGCTTGGGATGCTGAATTTGATGGGCTTGAAACCATTCTTGCCAAATACTTGGACGGGTTGTTTGCTGTAATAAGGGTAATCGAAGCAATTCTTCATCACTTAAATTAAAACTATGATCATCCGTCATTTCCGCATGGGGAAAATTGTTTTCAATCAATTTGGGGGAACAAACGGGAACCACTTCTTCATCCATTAAATAATGCGCTTGAATGCCAGGCCAATGCTCAATTTGCTGTTGCGTTCCTGCAAAAATAGCTGCGTCAAAGACATTTTCATTAAATAAAAAAGGTTTGGTACTGGTTTCCAAATGCACGGTAATTTCAGGATGCTGTGCATTTAATTTATTTAATTTTGGCAACAGCCAACGTGTGGCAAAGGTTGGCACAACGCCCAGTTTTAAAGTACCGCCTAAGCCTTTGTGCGTCATGATATCAGAGGTGCTTTTTTCGATACCTTGCAAAAAGGGTTTAATACTTTTTGCATATTGTTTGCCTGCTTCAGTGAGATCTACACCGTGACGCGTTCGGCTAAATAGCGTGACACCTAGATATTCTTCTAGCTGTTGAATTTGGCGTGACACAGCACTTTGAGTAATAAATAACTCTTGAGAAGCGTGCGTATAACTTGCGTGTTTTGCAGCAGATTCAAAGCAAATTAAGCTTTGCAAAGACGGAATATTGCGCCGCATAGATAAAGTCCTTTTTATCGATAGGTATCACAAAATGGCATATAAGAATGATTTTCATATACCACTATAGTCTATAAATAAAGCAATCCGCAGTTCAAATCAGTGGCTAAAGTGCTTAACACGCCGTGAACAAAGCTCAGGTATGCGAAAGGCGCATATCTACATGCAAATTAATCGTTTGAATGAATCACTTTTCACACATAGCATCAAATAAAACAAAGAAAGCCCGAAAAAGCAGAGGATGCGATGAATCAAATGGTCAATGTAAAAAAAAACCAAAGTACAATTTAACTGGCAAGATCCGTTTCTTTTGGAACAGCAATTAACTGAAGAAGAACGCATGATTCGCGATACTGCGCATGCATACTGTCAAGAGCGTTTACAGCCACGTGTACTCGAACAATTCCGCCATGAAAAAACCGATGCATCTATTTTCCGAGAAATGGGCGAACTTGGCTTACTTGGCCCAACGATTCCAGAGCAATACGGCGGCGCAGGTCTAAACTATGTTAGTTATGGTCTCGTTGCACGTGAAATTGAATATGTGGATTCTGGCTACCGCTCAATGGCCAGCGTTCAAAGTTCTTTGGTGATGGTGCCAATTAATGAATTTGGCTCTGAAGAGCAAAAACAAAAATACCTGCCAAAACTGGCAACGGGTGAATACATTGGCTGCTTCGGTCTGACTGAGCCTGATCATGGCTCTGACCCAGGTAGCATGATTACTCGTGCAAAAAAAGTCGAAGGTGGCTATCGTCTCACGGGTGCAAAAATGTGGATTACCAACAGCCCAATTGCCGACGTGTTTGTTGTTTGGGCGAAAGAAGTATCGCCTGAAGGTAATGTGGGTGACATTCGCGGTTTTATTTTGGAAAAAGGCTGGGACGGTCTATCTGCTCCAGCAATTCACGGTAAAGTTGGCTTACGTGCATCGATTACCGGTGAAATTGTGATGGACAATGTCTTTGTCCCTGAAGAGAATGCTTTTCCAGAAGTACGTGGTTTAAAAGGTCCATTTACCTGTCTAAATAGTGCTCGTTATGGTATCGCTTGGGGCGCAATGGGCGCCGCAGAATTCTGCTGGCATACAGCGCACCAATATACTATGGACCGTAAACAGTTTGGCCGACCTTTAGCTGCGAATCAGTTGATTCAAAAGAAATTGGCGGATATGCAAACTGAGATTGCCTTGGGTCTACAAGCTGCGCTTCGATTTGGACGTATGAAAGATGAAGGCATTGCTGCTGTAGAAGGCACATCACTCATTAAACGTAACAACTGTGGCAAGGCTTTAGATATTGCCCGTGTTGCGCGTGACATGATGGGTGGTAACGGCATTTCTGATGAGTTTGGTGTTGCCCGCCATCTGGTCAATCTCGAAGTCGTCAACACGTATGAAGGAACGCATGATGTACATGCACTGATCTTAGGTCGTGCGCAAACAGGCATCGCGGCTTTTAGTAACTAATTGAATTCAATATCAATAGGGCGCTCTGCATAGAGTGCCTTAGAGACTTTTTATGCAAAAATAAACTTAATCAATAAAGGATTCATCGTGAAACACTCTTGTAACTCTGTGCAATAGCCTGAGCAGTGATGAAATAAAAAGAATAAAAAAGGCAAATGTGCAGACATAGGAATGCCGATGACTCATTTGGGAAAATGAGGAACAAGGAAATGAATAACGAAATGCAAAACGGAGCAGGAACGCTCAAATTGCCTTCTAACGTGGGCACGATGCATCGTATTACAAGCAACACTTGGAAAATGGCTTTTATTTTTGCCTTTATTTCCTTGGTGATTGATGGTGTAGACATCATGTTGCTGTCATTCAGTCTCACCAGTTTAAAGGCTGAATTTGGTTTAAGTACATTTCAAGCCGGAATGCTTGGTAGTTCTTCTTTAGCAGGGATGGCGCTGGGTGGTATTTCGGGTGGATGGGCGTGCGATAAATTCGGTCGTGTGAAAACTATTGCTTGGTCGGTCGTATTTTTCTCAATCATGACCTGTATTTTAGGCTTTACCCAAAGCTATGAACAATTTTTAATTTTACGTTTTATTGGCGCATTTGGTCTGGGCTCACTTTATATGGCGTGTAATACGCTGATGGCAGAATATGTACCAACCAAATACCGCACAACAGTACTTGGGACTTTGCAAACGGGTCAAACTGTGGGGTATATCGTTGCAACGCTGATGGCGGGTGCCATTATTCCAGATCACGGCTGGCGCATGCTATTTTATGTCACCATTATTCCTGCTGCTTTTGCCCTGATCTTTATGCGTTTTGTTCCTGAACCAAAATCTTGGCAGGAAGCAAAAATTGAGCAGCTAAAACGCCGTGAATTAAAACTTGAACCTGTACAGCAACATGCTGCAGTCAATCAAAATGCACCTTCTGAAAGTATTTATAAACGTATTTTTGGGCATACCAATCATCGTAAAATGTTCTTCTTTTGGATGTCGACCGCTGCATTTCTACAATTCGGTTACTACGGTGTCAACAACTGGATGCCAACGTATCTAGAAACCGAACTCAGCATGAACTTTAAAGCCATGACAGGCTATATGGTAGGCGCATATACCGCCATGATTCTGGGTAAAATTTTAGCAGGCTATGCCGCTGACAAGTTCGGACGTCGTATTACCTTTGTGTTTGGTACGGTAGCTACGGCAGCATTCTTACCGATCATCATTTTCTATAACACACCAACCAACATCGCCTATTTACTCGTAACTTTCGGTTTCTTATACGGTATTCCATACGGTGTAAATGCAACTTATATGGCAGAAAGTTTCTCTACGGATGTACGCGGAACAGCCATTGGTGGTGCTTACAATATGGGACGTTTAGGCGCAGCCATAGCACCAGCAACCATTGGTATGATTACCGCTGGCGGATCATTCACCATGGCCTTTATTGTAATGGGTGCTGCGTACTTTATTGCAGGTGTTATTCCGGGCTTGTTCATTCGTGAACGTCAATATGATCCCCAGCAAGCATCACTTTCTTCAGATGCGGAAAAAGAAAAACTGGCAAGTGTAGAAACATATGTTGATGATGCAGAACAAAAAGCATCTGCAAAAACTGCAACAGTAAAATAATTAAAAATATCTGTGCCATAGCTCAATACTATGGCACATCTGGAGTGAACTATGGGTGCATTAAAAGGAATTCGTGTATTGGACTTAAGCCGTGTTTTGGCAGGTCCTTGGTGCGGTCAAATATTGGCTGATTTAGGTGCAGAGGTAATCAAAATTGAGCGTCCTAAAGTCGGGGATGATACCCGCATGTGGGGACCACCCTGGATGCCAAATCAGCAAGGTCAAGCGACGAAAGAATCAGGTTATTACCAATGTGCGAACCGCAATAAATATTCTGTAGCCATTGATATCGCCAGTGAAGAAGGGCAAGCCCTAGTCCGTGAAATTGCCCAAACTGCAGATGTCGTGATTGAAAACTACAAAGCAGGTTCACTTGCCAAATATGGTTTGGATTATGCATCTCTCAGTACGCTAAATCCAAATATCGTATATTGCTCAATTACAGGTTTTGGTCAGGATGGTCCACGTGCGGAAGAACCAGGCTATGACTTTATTATTCAAGGTATTTCCGGTTTGATGAGTATTACTGGTGAATCTGATGATGTAATCGGTGGTGGCGCACAAAAGGTGGGAGTCGCTGTGGTCGACATTCAGACCGGACTGTACTCAACGATTGCAATTCAGGCGGCATTGTTAGCACGGCAACATACTGGACGTGGTCAATATATTGATATGTCATTACTCGATGTACAGGTGGCGGCTTTGGCCAATCAAGGTATGAACTATTTGACCTCGGGTAAAGCACCCAAGCGTATGGGAAATAATCACCCGAATATTGTGCCGTATCAAACCTTTAAAGCCAAAGATAAGGAATTTATTATTGCCTGTGGTAATGATAAGCAATTTAAAGATTTGTGTATTGCGATTGGCTATACAGAACTGTTAGATCAACCAAACTATTTACGTAATCAAGATCGAGTGAAGCACCGTGAAGAATTAATTCCATTATTGAGTGCTTATTTTCTCACTCAAGATGCTCAAGTTTGGGTTGATGCGATTCATGCGGTAAAAGTGCCTGTGGGTGTAATCAACTCTGTAGAAGACGCATTAAATGAACCGCAAATTCAACATCGTCAAATGGTGGTGAATATTCCACATGCTTTAAATCATGATTTTAAAGTGATTGGATCACCGATGAAATTATCTGATACGCCTGTAGAATACCGTCATGCACCGCCGCAGTTAGGGCAGCACACAATCGAAATTTTGTCTCAATTTAAAACTGAAGCTGAATTAAATGAATTGGCTGCACAAGGCATCATTGATCAACTCAATCATCCTGCAGCTTAAAATTTCATGGGATTATTCTTCAAACTATTCTTCAATATATGGGCTTAAACGCCTATGTGGAATGAGTGGAGTTAAAAGTTTAGACCGAAGGACTCCAATACTTCGGTCTTTTTCAATATCAATATTCATTTACGGAGTGCTTTTAATGTTAATTTTCTAGATAAAGTATAATTATTCATTAAACTTGGGCCTGCAATACGGTCTTTATTTTTTCGTATGAAAGAGATGTCCATACTTTTGCGCCTTGATATTTTTTCTTTAAGCTATAACATTCAAATTCTGGATTATACACAAACCAATTTCCGCAATGCTGCACGCAATAAGCATTTATATACCAATTTTTGATATCTAGTAATTGCACAGAAAGATCATCGATACCACCTCCATTGATGAGAGTATAAGCCTTCAAACGAAATAAAGCCCTGCACAATGGCAAGGCTCTATTTTAATAACATTACATTGAATTTGTTCAGCTGCTTATTATTGCTGTATAAAATTCTGCAAAGCCTGATTAAATGCATCTGGCTGTTCGATGTTTGAAATATGCGATGCATTAATTTCAAATAATTGGCTATTTGCAATGCGTTCTTGCATGAATTGACCATCTGCAACTGTAGTTACAGGGTCTTGTTGACCTGCAATAATCAATACTGGGATGTGAATAGACGAGATTTCATTGCGTAAATCCGCTTTAGCCAAAGCTTCACAACAACTTGCATAACCTTCTGGGCTGCCAGCTCCGAGTTCGTTACTCAAAGATTGTACAGTTGCCGTGTTACTTTGGATAAAGGGTTCTGTAAACCATCGTGATGCTGCCGTTTCTGCAATTGGTTTCAAACCTTGTTGACGGACTAACTGCGCACGTTCATTCCAAGCTGATTCTTGCCCAATTTTTGCAGCGGTATTGCATATAATGACATGGTTAAAGCGTTTAGGATGATGTATTGCAAGCCATTGGCCTGTTAAACCACCCATCGATATTCCACAAAATGTGGCCTGTTGAATATTTAAATGATCCAATAAATGGATGACATCTGTACCCAATTGATCAAGGCTATAAGGCCCTTGAGGGGCAGAAGATGCACCATGACCACGTGTATCATAACAAATGACAAAATAATCCTGCTGCAGCGCCTCTATCTGAGGCTTCCACATGCTGAACTTTGTGCCTAAAGAATTAGAAAAGACAATCGCAGGTTGTGTGTGGTCACCAAAAGTTGCGTAATTAATCGTTGCATCATTGGATATGAATGTAGGCATATTTTGAATCCTTAATTTTATAAATCCCCTAAATCCCCCTATAAGAAGGAGGACTTTTATTGAGGATTAAACACGTTCAATAATCAAAGCGATGCCTTGACCGACACCAATGCACATCGAACAGAGGGCATATTGACCTGAAATTGCCTCAAGTTGATTTAACGCAGTCGTCACTAAACGGGCTCCAGATGCACCTAAAGGATGCCCCAAAGCAATAGCGCCACCGTTTGGATTGACATGTTTAGCACCATCTTCCAAACCTAGTTCACGGGTAACCGCTAAGGCTTGAGCCGCAAAAGCTTCATTCAGCTCGATCACATCCATTTGTTCAAGGCTTAGACCTGTTTGAGCTAACAGCTTTTTGATGGCAGGCGCAGGACCAAAACCCATGATTTTGGGTTCAACACCCACCACCGTTGCTGCAATAATTTTGGCTCGTGGCTTTAACTTAAATCTGTTAACAGCATCATCTGAAGCAATCAGTAGTGCAGCCGCACCATCATTGATCCCTGAAGCATTGCCCGCTGTTACCGTCCCATCTGCTTTCACCACAGGTTTGAGTTTTGCCAAACCTTCTGCTGTCGTCGATCCGCGTGGATGCTCATCTGTATCGACTATCAGTGGGTCGCCTTTACGCTGTGGAATGACGACAGGGATGATTTCTTTCTCAAAAAAACCATTGGTCTGTGCAGCGGCTGTACGGCGCTGACTTTCTAAGGCAAAAGCATCTTGATCAGCACGGTTAATGTTGAATTGTTCTGCCACATTTTCAGCAGTTTGAGGCATGGTTTCTACGCCATACATTTGTTTGAGTATTGGATTGATAAAACGCCAGCCCATGGTGGTGTCTTCAATCTTTTGGCTGCGTCCATAAGCACTTTCCGATTTACCCATAACAAAGGGCGCACGGGACATACTTTCAACACCGCCAGCAATAATTAAGTCTGCTTCATTTGCTTTAATTGCACGGGCTGCCATCGCAATTGCATCAAGTGATGAACCACAAAGTCGGTTCACAGTTGTAGCAGGAACTTGAAAAGGTACACCTGCGAGTAGCGACGACATTCGTGCAACATTACGGTTATCTTCACCGGCTTGGTTCGCACAGCCGTAAATCACGTCATCAACAGACTCCCAAGCAATACTTGGATTTCGCTGCATCAGTGCCTTGATAGGTAAGGCACCTAGGTCGTCGGTACGCATTGCTGCTAAACCGCCCGCATAGCGACCGAAAGGGGTACGGATTGCATCAATAATATAGGCATTTTTCATTTTATAAATCCTAAAAACTCAGCTCCTCCCTTTTAACGGGAGGTTGGGAGGGATTTACAGGAAGTTAATTTTTGAATATTAATCCTCCCTAAATCCCTCCTTTAATCAAGGAGGGACTTTTTGCTTTATGCTGTCGTATCTATCAGCTTTGCACCGGTCATTGACTGTAATTCGTCAAAGCTCAGACCCTCAACTTTTTCAATGACTTTCATGCCTTCAACTGTTACATCAATGACGCACAAATCTGTGTAAATACGATCGACACATTGCAGGCCTGTCGCAGGGTATGACAATTCAGCGACAATTTTCGGTTCACCTTTTTTGGTCACATGGTCTGTAGTAATAAAGACTTTTTTCGCCCCAACAGCCAAATCCATTGCACCACCTACAGCAGGAATTGCATCTGGCGCACCAGTATGCCAATTTGCTAAGTCACCATTTTGGGCAACCTGAAAAGCGCCTAATACTGCAATATCTAAATGACCGCCACGCATCATGGCAAAAGAGTCACCGTGATGAAAAAAGCAGCCACCCGTTTGCATAGTGACAAACTCTTTTCCTGCATTAATTAATTCAGGGTCTTCTTCGCCTTTAGCCGGAGGAGGACCAAAAGCCAAAAGGCCATTTTCTGAATGTAGAAAAACATCTTTGTCTGTTGGTAAATAATTTGAAATTTTAGTGGGCAAGCCAATGCCTAAATTGACATAAGCGCCATCTGGAATATCTTGTGCAACACGTTCTGCAATTTGATCACGGGTTAATTTGGTATAGCTCATGGTTCTTTCCTCACGTGATTTATGCAGATTGCTCAAGCTGTGCAGGTTGAACAGCCACAACATGTTGTACAAAAATGCCAGGGGTAATAATGTGCTCTGGGTCCAATGCACCAAGTTCAACCACTTCTGAGACTTGAGCAATCGTCACATCTGCCGCCATGGCCATAATGGGGCCAAAATTACGCGCTGATTTGTTGTAAACCAAGTTGCCCCAGCGGTCGCCCTGATGTGCTTTGATTAAAGCAAAATCGGCCTTAATTGGATTTTCGAGAACAAAATCTTTGCCTTCATAATTGAGTGTAGGTTTGCCTTCTGCCAACAACGTACCAAAACCTGTTGGTGTATAAATTGGACCCAACCCCATACCTGCAGCCTGAATACGGCAAGCCAAATTACCTTGTGGTACAAGCTCAAGTTCTATTTTTCCTGCACGATATAATTCATCGAACACCCAAGAGTCGGATTGGCGAGGGAAAGAACAAATCATCTTACGGACAGCACCAGCTTTGAGTAATTTAGCAAGTCCATAGTCACCATTACCTGCATTGTTGTTGACGATGATGAGATCTTTGATGCCACGTTCTATCAATCCATCAATCAGTTCAGCAGGCTGACCAGCCGTACCGAAGCCGCCGATCATAATGGTTGATCCATCCTTAATTTGAGAAAGTGCTTCTGTTAAGGAAGCGGTACTTTTATCAATCATGCTACGATCCTTCATCAAGAACGATAAAACTATTTACCTGACTAACCACTTCAGTCATGCAAGGCAGATAATCTTTTATTTCAAATATTTACAAACTTAAAAATGCATAAAATGGATTCCAACTATGTGCTACACAATTGGAATCCAATCGCATCAGCTGTCATCACTGCGAATAGAAGAGGGATGACGATTTAAAGCCATAACTTCAATATTCATATACGGGTAAAGGGGAAGCCCTTGTAAAATGTTGTGTAACTCTTCATTGCTTTCAACATCAAAAATACTAATATTTGAATATTGACCGGTAATGCGCCAGATATGACGCCATTTGCCTTGACGTTGTAGATCTTGTGAATAAGCTTTTTCTACAGCTTTAATTTCATTGGCTTTTTCGACTGGTATATCTAATGGAATATTGACATCCATGCGTACTTGGAAAAGCATTTCTCACTCCTAGCTAAATGTTATTTGCGACGTAAGTCATCAATTTTGTTTTCATCAATTTCAATCCCTAAACCCGCTGTGGTCGTAATCTTGAGTTCGAAATCTTGATATTGAAGTGGGGTTTTTAAAATTTCTTCAGTTAGCAGCAATGGACCAAAAAGCTCTGTGCCATAAGCTAAATTGTCAAATGTAGAAAATGCATGTGCCGATGCAATAGTGCCCACAGGGCCTTCAAGCATGGTTCCACCATATAAATCGATACCCGCAAGTTTGGCGATTTTTGAAACCTCACAGCCTTCGATTAAACCGCCAGACTGTGCAACTTTGACTGCAAAAACAGAGGCAGAATTGTGTCGCGCAAGTTGATATGCCGTTTGAGGCCCCATCAGTGATTCATCTGCCATAATCGCAATATCAAAACGACGAGTTAAACGGCGCATCGCGTCAATGTTATCGATTGCACAAGGCTGCTCAATCAGATCAACACCACCATCTTGTAACAATTGAATGCCTTTAATGGCATCTAATTCAGACCATGCACGGTTGACATCTACACGTATAGAAATGTCTGAACCTAACGCTTTTTTTATGGCTAAAACATGCTCAACATCAGCTTCAACGGGGCGTGAACCGATTTTAAGTTTGAAAATATTGTGTCGTTTTGCCGCAATCATCTTTTGTGCTTCGGCAATGTCTTTTTCCGTATTGCCAGATGCAAGTACCCAAAGAACAGGTAAGCTGTCACGTAAACGACCGCCCAATAATTCACTCAAAGGCAGATTTAAACGCTGCGCCAAAATATCGAGTAGCGCCGTTTGAATGGCACATTTAGCAAAGCGATTGCCGTTAATATTACGTTTAATGGCTTGCATGGTTTGAGCAACATTCAAACCAGTGAGAGTTTTCAGTAAAGGACTAAAATAAGTTTCAATATTGATTCGAATGCTTTCAGGGCTTTCTTCACCATAGCCTAGACCACCAATCGTCGTCGCTTCACCCCAACCGATATAACCATCTTCGGTAGTGATTTTAATCAAAACAAGGGTTTGCGTTTGCATGGTTGCAACAGCCATCTTGTGCGGACGGATTGTTGGGATTTCCACGAGCAGGGTTTCAATCGACTTATACATCTTGCATATTTCTTATCTATCCAACTATTTATATACCCTAATTTAATGTAATATCTTTAACTAGAGCGATTTTGGTATTTTTAGATACTTAAAAGGTATATAAATGGAATTAAGGCACTTACGTTACTTTGTCACCGTGGTTGAAGAGCAAAGTATTACCAAGGCAGCAGAAAAATTATGTATTGCTCAGCCACCTTTGAGCCGCCAAATTCAAAAACTTGAAGAAGAGCTGGGGATTACGTTGTTTGAGCGTGGTTCTAGACCCGTGAAAACCACAGAAGCAGGTATGTTTTTTTATGAGCATGCTGTACAGATATTGACGCATACCGCCCAGGCCACAACCATGGCACAGCGAATTAATGCCGTCGATAAAACTGTCCGTATTGGTTATGTCAGTTCGCTTTTATACGCATTATTGCCGCAAATTATTTATTTATTTCGACAACGCAACCCAGATATTCATGTTGAACTCATAGAATGTGGTACACGCGACCAGATTGAAGCCTTAAAAACCGGTCGAATTGATATTGGTTTTGGACGACTTCGCTTAACCGATCCGTCCATTAAACGTGTTTTATTAAGAAAAGAAGCGCTACGTTTAGCTATTCATAAAAACCATCATTTGGCTGAATTTAAAGACAAAGGCATTTATCTTTCTCAAATTTTAGATGAACCAATTTTTGCCTACCCAACAACACCTAAACCGAATTTTTCCACCCTCATCCAATCCATTTTTACCGAACTAGGACTTGTACCTAAACATTTAACCGAAGTGCGTGAAATCCATATGGCTTTGGGCTTGGTGGCGTCGGGAGAGGGCATTTCTCTGATCCCTGAAAGTGCCAGTGATATTGGAATGAAAAATTTGATGTACATCCCAATCTTAGATTTGGAAGCCTATAGTCCAATTTCTTTGTCAGTGCGCAATATGGATCATAGTAATTACATTCCAAAGATATTGGATTGCATTCGTGAAGTCTTTGTTGAAGAAAATATCGATCTGCGCGCCATCGATGCAGATGCATAACTAATCAATGTTTCATGATTGATATTTCATAAAATCCACTATTCAGATGATAGGGTCTTATGGAATATCAATCACTTCAGCCCAAAGCATCCTGATAAATACAAGACTGAGCTATTTCAAAAACCTTTTCATCTTCAATATTTAATTGATCGTATTGCTGCATTTTTTGAATCATCCATTCAAAATCTGACGTTTGTGGCGCTTGGCTCTTGCCAAAATTTTGAATGATTCTTTTGATCCGATGAAAAGCCTCGACGTGAATCTGCTCAGAACAATCAAAACGGATGATGTGATATTGCTTTAACAAAGAAAATATTTCAGAAAAATGCGTTTGTTGAAGCAGATCGTTTTGGGCTTTTTGGATGGCAAGATTGATTGCGTTTAAGGTATTAGGATGTTTTTCTGCCCAATCATGGGTAAAAGCCAAAACTTTATCTGGAATATGATCAATAATATCTTGGCTATTGACGATAATACGACTATAGCCTTGTATTTCAGCTTGTGTATTCCACGGCTCTCCGACACAGAATCCATCAATTCGTTGCGTTGATATTGCTTCCACCATATAAGGCGGTGGAAGAGTTGAAAAGGTCTGCGTTTGAGCGAGTTCCGTGTCGGCAAGTGCCAGCCATTCTCTTAGAATATAATGATGAATCGAATGCTGAAAAACATGCGCCAACTGAATCGTTTGATTCTGTTTTATCGCAAATACGATTTTCTCTGCTGAATTTTTTGGTAGATCTAATGCATGGATATTTAATTCATAGCACAGCTTTTGACTCAAACTAATATAAGCACAATTAGTACTGAGTGTAAGAGATGTTTGTAAGGGAATGCCGAGATGATCTTTGCCCGTCACAGACGCCGGCAACATGGCGGATAAACAATGGGCTGCATCTAAAAAACCAAAAGCTAGACGGTCGCGTAAACTTGCCCAAGACGGTTCTTGAGTCAGTGTGACATTTAACCCTTGTTCAGCAAAATATCCTTGATGTTCTGCCCAGAGCAAAGCAACACAGTCGAGTAAAGGAATATAGCCCAATTGAATATCTGTTTTTTCAAGCTTTTGCATGGTTTATTCCTTAAATTGAGACTGTAACAACGCTTGCGCATCAAGCAGCCGACGCGCCATTTCACCCATTGTCATACGGTGACTCATGGCATTTTTTCTCAGTAAATTAAATGCTTGATCTTCGGTTAAACCATGCATTTGTATTAAAAGCACTTTGGCTTTTTCAATATCTTTTCGATCGGCCAGTTTGCACTTGGTTTCAGCCAAATCATTCAGTAGTTTTTTATGCTTTTTATATTGTTCAATCGAAATTTCTAAAATGCTATTCAAACGTGCAGGGTCAATACCATCGACAATATATGCTGTCACACCGGCATCAATCGCGCTTCGGATAATTTCGAGACTCGAATTTTTAGTGAATAGAACAGTCGGTAAGTCAAATTGACTGACACAGCTTTCAATGACATCGCGATGCGGATGATCCATATCCAATAAAATCACATCTGCCTGAATATTTTGCAGATATGACATATTTAAATGATCAATCATAAAACTGGCGACCACATCAAAGTCATGCTGAATTAATGAGGCTTGAATAAATTCAGCGCGTTCTTGATCATCATCAATCAGGGCTATTTTTAGTTTTGGCATGCAAACGCTCAGACAGAGCCAAACAAATACGTATTGAGCTTGCTAAGCAAAATAGATGCCAAATCTAAAGGCAATACAAAATTTAAATCTGCTTCTATGTTTGAGCATAGTTATGTGCGCATTTTTAAATTGAACCATTTCCATGCACTGATCTTGTGCAGGGCTGAACCACGCTTGAACATTTAGCTGCATCTCTATAGGCACATTGACTATCTATTTACCTTAATTCGCTTAATTTCTGACAAGTCGGCGTTCAAAGCCGCAATGTAAAGATGAATTGAAGTCGAAAATAAAAACTTGGCATGGCTCGTGCTTAATACTTGTTGAGTCAATGAAGACTCTAAAAATTTGTTAGACGGCCAACGACGTCCGTTCTGATCGACTCTGTTATGTGTTAGCGACATAACCGAGTAATTCATGCGTTCAGTTCAGTCAGGAGAAGGTTATGTCTTCAAATTTAAATGCCAAAAAAGCCACAAAAATAAGTCTATTTAATTTTTCTTCAGCAGCAATGCGGGCCTTCCACATGAGTTGGCTCGCATTCTTTGTTTGCTTCTTTGCATGGTTTGCCTGTGCGCCTTTGATGCCAGTGATTGCAGGTGAATTTAATCTAACAAAAGACCAAATCGCTAATATTAATATTGCTGCGGTTGCAATCACCATTTTAGTTCGTCTGATCGTTGGGCCTTTATGTGATAAATACGGCCCGCGTAAAACATATACAGCATTATTAATTGTCGGCAGTATCCCAGTCTTTGGTATTGCTTCTGCAAATAGCTATGAATCCTTTCTTTTCTTCCGCTTGCTGATCGGTGCGATCGGCGCAAGCTTTGTCATCACGCAATACCATACCAGCATTATGTTTGCGCCTAATGTGGTGGGTACAGCCAATGCGGCAACCGCAGGCTGGGGTAATGCAGGCGGCGGTGCAACTCAAGCCCTCATGCCTTTATTGCTTAGCGCACTCGTTATGTTTGGTGTAGAGCAAGCGATGGGCTGGCGCATAGCGTTAATCGTTCCTGGTGTGATGATGTTGATCGTAGGCGCGCTGTATTGGAAATTTACCCAAGACTGCCCGCAAGGCAACTTTAAAGAACTGCGTGAACAAGGCGTTGCAGTCGGTTCAGATAAAAAAGGCGGTGTAGCCATTCTCATGCACGCTGCACGTAACTATCGCGTATGGATTTTATTTGGCGCTTATGCAGCTTGCTTTGGCATTGAAATCTTTATTCACAACATTATTGCGCTGTATTACGTCGACAACTTCCAATTTGGATTAAAAGAAGCGGGTATGGCAGCAGGGATCTTCGGTCTATTGGCACTGTTTGCCCGCGCGCTCGGCGGCATTGTTTCAGACAAAGTCGCGACTACCAAAGGCTTGGATGGCCGTACCAAAGTTCTGTTTGCGATGATTCTGCTAGAAGGACTGTTTTTAATACTGTTCTCGCAAATGAGCACGCCAATCTTCGCCATTCTTGCCATGACAGTCTTTGCGCTCTTCACCCATATGGCGTGCGGCGCAACCTATGCCTTGGTGCCATTCATTGATCGTGATGCTTTAGGCGGCGTGGCAGGCATTATTGGCGCAGGCGGTAACGTTGGTGCGGTAGCTGCAGGATTCTTGCTTAAAGGCATGTTGGATATTCAAACCACGCTGATGGTGCTTGGTGGTTTGGTGGTGATTGCAGCCAGCTGTGTACTGATGATCCGCTTCTCTGTAGAGCATAAAGAAAAAGAACAGCGTTTGTTTGAACAAGCTGTGAATGAAAGAAATCTAGCTGAAGCTCAAAACTAATACTGAAAGTTGCCTCTAAACAAAACATAGCGCTTTAGGGGCAAACAAAAAAAATATTGCGGAGTAAGAATATGAAAATCATCATGATTGGACATGGCATGGTTGGCCACAAGTTTATCGAATCTGTACTGGAACACGCAGGTGATGATGTTGAATTAACCATTTTAGCTGAAGAGCCGCGTCTTGCTTATGACCGTGTGCATTTAACTGAATACTTCAGCGGCAAGTCAGCGAAAGACTTAACCCTGTGCCGCAGCGACTTTGCTGATGCATACGGTATAGATTTACGCCTGGGCACCAAAGCGGTTGAAATTGATCAGCGTAATAAAACGGTCACGACCAATCACGGTGATATTCTTTCTTTTGACAAGCTGGTGCTCGCAACAGGTTCATATGCATTTGTGCCGCCAATTCCAGGCAATGAGCGTGAAAACTGCTTTGTGTACCGTACCATTGAAGACTTGGATGCCATCCGTGCCGCAAGCTTCAATGCTAAAACAGGTGTGGTGATCGGCGGCGGTTTATTGGGTTTAGAAGCAGCAAAAGCGCTGCGTGATTTAAACTTAGAAACCCATGTTGTTGAATTTGCACCACGCTTAATGGCAGTTCAGATTGATGATCTAGGCGGTAAAGTTTTACGCTCGAAAATTGAAAATCTAGGTGTTAAAGTCCATACGCAAAAAGCAACATCTTGCATTGAAGACGGTGCAAATGCGAAGCATGTAATGAAGTTTGGTGATGGTTCTGAACTGGAAACCGACATCATCTTATTCTCTGCAGGTATCCGCCCACGCGATGAATTAGCGCGCCAAAGTGGTTTAGCCATTGGTGAGCGTGGCGGTATTGTAATTAACGATTATTGCCAAACTTCAAACCCTGACATTTATGCCATTGGTGAATGTGCGCTTTGGCAAAATAAAATTTATGGCCTAGTTGCGCCGGGCTATGACATGGCACGTATTGCAGCAAAGCATGTGATGGAACAAAACTGCACGCTTTTCGCTGGTGCAGATATGAGCACCAAGCTGAAACTGATGGGAGTTGATGTTGCATCTGTAGGCGATGCGCATGCAATGACACCAAATTCTTTAAGCTATTTCTATGCAGATGAAGCAGCTCAGGTTTATAAAAAGATTGTGGTGAATGCAGAGAAAACTAAGCTGCTAGGTGCAGTATTGGTGGGCTGTGCTAAAGAATACAATGACCTGCTGCAAATGATGCTGAATGGATTAGAAGTTCCAGAAAGCCCAGAAAGCCTAATCATGCCTGGCTATGCACAATCTGCAGGTAAATCGGGCGGAAGCGGTGTCGATCTGCTGCCAGACAGCGCAACGATTTGTTCATGTAACAACGTCTCTAAAGCAGATATTTGTTCAGCCATTGCTGACGGATCGACTTCTTTAGGCGCATTGAAAAAATGTACTAAAGCTGCAACAGCTTGCGGCGGCTGTGCACAATTAGTCACTCAAGTACTTAAATCGGAGCTTCAGCGTCAAGGTGTAACTGTAAATAACCATTTATGTGAACACTTTGCTTATTCACGCCAAGAGCTCTATCACTTGGTACGTGTGAACGAAATCAAAACCTTTGATGACCTGATTCAACAGCATGGCCATGGTTTAGGCTGTGATATCTGTAAACCGACGGCAGCCAATATCTTAGCGTCATGCTGGAATGACTTTGTACTTAAACCAAGCCATGCGGGCTTGCAAGACAGTAATGACTACTACCTCGGCAATATTCAAAAAGACGGTTCATATTCAGTAGTACCTCGTATGGCTGGCGGTGAAGTTACTCCGGACGGATTAATTGCCGTGGGTCAAATTGCCAAAGAATATGGTCTATATACCAAACTTACAGGCGGTCAGCGTGTTGATATGTTTGGTGCACAAGTGCATCAACTGCCTGAAATCTGGGAAAAATTGATTGCTGCTGGTTTTGAGTCTGGCCATGCCTACGGCAAATCACTGCGTACGGTGAAATCTTGTGTCGGCAGTACTTGGTGCCGTTATGGCGTGGACGATTCAGTCGGCTTGGCGATTTATTTAGAGAACCGCTACAAAGGCCTTCGCTCACCGCACAAACTGAAAATGGCTGTTTCGGGTTGTACCCGTGAATGTGCTGAGGCGCAAAGTAAAGATGTGGGCGTGATTGCGACAGAAAAGGGCTGGAACCTTTATGTATGCGGCAATGGCGGTATGAAGCCACGTCACGCAGAGCTTTTGGCATCAGACTTAGATACGCAAACATTGATCAAATACATTGACCGTTTCTTTATGTTCTACATTCAAACAGCAGACCGTTTGCAGCGTACTTCTGTATGGCGCGACAACATGGAAGGCGGTTTAGATTACCTGAAAGATGTCGTTGTGAATGATTCGCTTGGCATAGCGGGTGAACTTGAACGCCGTATGAGCCATGTTGTGGGTACATATCAAGATGAATGGCGTACTGCTGTAGAAGATCCTGAAGTACGTAAACGCTTTGTGACTTTCGTGAATGCAAAAGCAGAACAGCAAAATGATCCGCATATTCAGTTTGCATCCGTTCGCGGTCAAATCAGACCCAAAACAGAAGCTGAACGCGATTCGTCACGCATTCCAGTGGTTGAAGCTTAAGAGAATAACGAATTTAAAACTTCTTTTATTTGATTTACATCCTTATTCGGTTTCTCGTTAAAGCGGAAACGAAAGATGGTGAACTAAAAGAAGTTTAAAAAAGGATGAAGAATATGACAATTTTAAAAGAAATGAATGATTTAGACTGGTTTGATGTTTGTGCATTAGAAGATATTACGCCAAATACAGGTGTGGGCGCACTGATTGAAAATCAGCAAATTGCGATATTCCGTGTCGGTGAAGAAAAGCGGGTTTATGCACTGAGCAATCAAGATCCGTTTAGTCAAGCCTATGTTATGTCCCGCGGTATTATTGGTGACTTGCAGGGTGAGCGTGTTGTGGCATCACCCATTTATAAACAGCATTTCAGCCTTGCTACTGGACGCTGCTTAGAAGATAAAGACCAAAAACTCTTGGTTTTTCCAAGCAAAATTGAAAATGGCCGTGTGCTGATTAGTCCAACTGCTCAAAAAACCTATATTACCAATAACGCGCCATCGTCTGAGTTGATGAAACTTGTTTTGGTCGGCAATGGCTTAGCAGGTATGCGCTGCTTAGAAGATCTGCTGGATATGGCGCCAGAGCGTTATGAAATTACGGTCATTGGTGAAGAACCTTGGGGTAATTACAACCGAATTATGCTTTCCCCAGTGCTTTCAGGTGATAGAACCATTGAAGATATCATGCTGCATTCACATGCTTGGTATAAAGACAAAAATATCCGTTTTGTAGCAGGTGATGCGGCGGTACGCATAGACCGTCCGCGCAAGCAGGTATACACAGAAAAAGGCTTGGTCATCGATTATGACCGTCTGATTTTAGCGACAGGTTCTAAGCCATTTATTCCGCCTATACCGGGAACTGACTTAAAAGGTGTTCTCAGCTTCCGTGATATTTATGATGTAAACCGCATGCTGGATTACTGTAAATCTAAGCAAAATGCAGTGGTGATTGGCGGCGGTTTACTTGGCCTAGAGGCTGCGTATGGCCTGAAACAGCGTGGCATGAATGTCACAGTACTGCATTTGATGGATCGTATTATGGACCGTCAGTTAGATGAAAAAGCCAGCTTAATGCTCAATCATGCGATTGAACAAAAAGGTATAAAAATCATGACCGCAGCAAATACCCAAGAGTTGATGGGTGAAGATGGCCATGTGAAGCAGCTGCGTTTGCAAGACGGTACTGTTTTAGATTCAGATCTTGTGGTTTTTGCGGTGGGTATTCGTCCGAATATTGAGCTTGCGCAAAGTGCAGGACTGCGCTGCGGCCGCGGTGTCATCGTGAATGACACCATGCAAACTTTTGATCCGAGTATTTATGCGGTGGGTGAATGTATTGAACACCGAAGCCAAACTTTCGGTTTAGTTGAACCGCTTTGGGGACAGGCATTCATTTGTGCATCGCATTTGGCCGAACATGGCAGCTTAACCTTCAAAGCGCCTACGGTTCCGACGCAGTTAAAAGTCAGCGGCTGTGATGTTTTTTCTGCAGGCAACTTTGAACCGTTGGATGATTTTGAAGACATTATTTTGAATGATGAAAAACGCCAAATCTATAAACGTATTATTATTCAAAAAGATAGAGTGATTGGTGCTGTGCTGTTTGGCGATACTGAAGACGGGGCATGGTATGCAGAATTGATTTCAGATCAAACTTCAATTTCAAGTATCCGAAACAAATTGCTGTTTGGTAAGGATTTTGCATTAAAGAAAGCAGGGTAATGCGTCTTTAATTTTGAAAGTCCCTTCTCCCACTGGGAGAAGGTTAGGATGAGGGGGCTTTTCATATAAATCCTCTCCCACTTGCGGAACTATGTTCCTCATCCTTTAAAAGGAGAGGGAACTTCCTATATGAATTAAGTGTTGATTAAAAATCTACTTATGCAAGTAGTCTAATATTAAAAATTATTGCAATACCTCGTTAGAATTGGAAAAGGAGCCAGCAGAAGTGAATAGCATCCCGATAGTGGAACTGCATAGCTCTACAGAAAATAAAATTAAAACAACGCAAACCACTTGTCCATATTGCGGTGTCGGCTGCGGCGTGAGCGCAACAGTTGAACAGACAGCTTTAGGGCAAAAAGTGAGCGTGACTGGCGATGCGAACCATCCATCAAACTATGGCAAGCTGTGCATTAAAGGCAGTAACTTAGCCGATACGATTGGATTAGAAACACGTGTTTTACAGCCGATGCTTGGGCGTCAAACATCACCATTTCATACTCGTCAGGCTACAGATTGGAACACAGCAACAGCACTGATTGCCGAAAAATTTCAGCAATGTATAGATCTTTACGGACGTGAAAGCATCGCTTTTTATGTGTCGGGCCAACTGCTGACGGAGGATTACTATGCCGTTAACAAATTTGTCAAAGGCTATTTAGGTACTGCAAATATTGACACCAATTCACGGCTTTGCATGTCATCGGCTGTGGCGGCACATAAGCGTGCATTTGGTGAAGACCTTGTACCAGCAAGCTATGAGGACTTTGAGCATACAGATATGGTGGTGCTGGTCGGATCCAATACAGCATGGTGCCATCCCGTGCTGTATCAGCGTATTATGAAAGCCAAAGAAGAACGTGATTTGTTCGTGGTGGTCATTGATCCGCGCTTTACCAGTACCTGTGAGGCTGCAGATTTGCATTTGCCAATTTTACCGGGGCAAGATGTCGCACTGTTCAACGGTTTGCTGCAGTATTTAGTACAAAATAATCATAGTGATGTAGATTTTATCACCAAACATACTCAAGGTTTGGCGCAAGCGCTGGAGCAAAGTAAAACAGAAGCTTCTATGACAGCAGTTGCTGAGCGTACAGGTATTTCTTTAGAAAAATTACAGCTATTTTTTGAAAAATTTGCGCAAACTGACAAAGTTATGTCGCTATTTTCGATGGGGGTTAATCAGTCTTCGCGCGGTGTAGACAAAGCCAACAGTATTATTAACTGCCATTTGCTGACTGGCAAAATCGGAAAATTAGGTGCAGCGCCTTTTTCTATGACAGGTCAGCCCAATGCAATGGGTGGCCGCGAGGTTGGCGGCTTAGCCAATATGCTGGCTGCGCACTTAGATGTCGATAACACAGCGCATCAGGCATTAGTACAAGCGTTTTGGCAAAGTCCATTTATTGCCAATAAAGCGGGATTAAAAGCGGTTGATCTGTTTCAGGCGGTTGAAAGCGGCAAAATAAAAGTCATCTGGATTATGGCTACTAATCCTGTAGTTAGCTTGCCAGATGCAGATCAAGTCAAACGTGCCTTAGAGCAATGCGAGTTTGTAGTGGTGTCAGATATCTGCAAGGACACTGACACAACGGTATATGCAGATGTGCTTTTACCAGCTTTAGGCTGGGGTGAAAAAGACGGAACCGTTACCAATTCTGAACGCCGTATTTCACGTCAAACTGCTTTTTTAGATGCGCCGGGTGAAGCCAGAGCAGACTGGTGGTCTATTGCACAAGTTGCGAAAAAGATGGGTTATAGCGGTTTTGACTACAGCAGCAGCTATGACATATTTATTGAACATGCAAAATTATCTGCTTATCAAAATGCGCCTTTAGATCAACGTGATACCACTGAGTCTTTTCGCTACTTTAACTTGCAGGGTTTAAGTAAGTTATCTGCACAAGATTATGCTGAATTAAAGCCCGTGCAATGGCCAGTTTGGCAGTTAGATCAGAGCGCTGATGCAGTCAGCCGTTTGTTTGCAGCAGGCCAATTCAGCCATGCCGATGCCAAAGCTAAGTTTGTAGCAACAACCGCTATTGACCCTTTGAACAAGATTTGCGGCGAATATCCGCTGGTTTTAAATACTGGCCGTATCCGTGATCAATGGCACACCATGAGCCGTACGGGTTTATCTGCAAACTTGAGTACACATATCGCCGAACCATTTTGTGAAATACACCCGCAAGATGCACTGAAGTTTGGTGTTAAAGATGGTGAACTGGTTGAGGTGAAATCTAACTGGGGCTTATGTATTTTACGTGCACAGGTCAGCAGTCAAATTCGACGCGGTCAAATTTTTGCGCCAATTCATTGGAATGACCAAGTCGCATCGGATGCGCGTATTGGCAAAGTGGTGAATCCTGTGGTCGATGCACTATCTGGTGAGCCTGAATTTAAACATACACCTGTATTTGTACAGCCGTTTTATACACAGTGGCAAGGTGTACTGTATGTACGTGACGGCTTTGAGCAAATGGTGCAAAACACCATTCAAAACACGGTGTGGTGGACCAAAATTAAAACAGCGAAAGCGACACGTTTTGAGTTGGCCGATCGTAAAAAATTTAGAAACACGGTTCAGCAGCTGAAAACATTACTGCCATTTACCGATGAAAGCTTTGAATGGCTGAATTTGGAAGATCAAACTGCCGATTTGAGTCATACCGTAGTGCTGCAAGATGGGCATTTAATTGCCAGTCTATATATTGCGCAACGCTCTATGCTGCCAGACCGTGATTGGATTGCAGGCATGTTTAAGCGTGAACGTCTAAGCGCAATGCACCGCAAAGCGCTGCTGGCGGGTCAGCCGATGAACATGACCAACAGTGCAGGTCCGCTGGTGTGCAGCTGCTTTAAAGTCGGTAAAAATACCATTATCGAAACCATTAAAGAAAAGAATATTACCCATGAAAAACAAGTTACTGCATGTTTAAAGGCCGGCGGCAATTGCGGATCGTGCTTATCAGAAATTCGAGGCTTAATTAAAGCCTGTCAGACGGAGTACGCAGAATGATGAAGAAAATCACCAAATCAGTAAGCTATCCAGAAACAGACTTGGTTATTTTGGCGGGCGGTCAGGCCCGCAGAATGAACGGCATGAATAAAGTGCTGCAAAAATTTGATAATGAAATTCAGCTGATTAAGATCCATCAGCAGTTGAAATCACGGGCAGAAAATGTCTGGATCAACAGCCATCGCGATCATTCGATTTATAAACGGCTCATTCCCTCGATCCGCTTTTATCAAGATGATGAAGCCGGATTTTTAGGGCCATTGATGGGGATGAAAAGCGCGTGGTCACATGTTGAGTCTGATTATGTTTTGTTTGTCCCGTGCGATGTGACCTATATCCCGAAGAAAGTGCTTTCGAGATTGCATCAGGCCATGCAGCGGGATCCCTTGTGTGAAGTAGCTGTAGTGGAAATTAATGGCAAAGCGCTGTATCCATTTTGTTTGCTGAAACGAAGCAGTCTCACAATGCTGCAGGTGTATCTTGATCAAAAACAGCGCAGTTTAAAGGGGTGTTTTAGTAAAATGCACATGCAAGTTGCACGTTTTCAAAATAATGCACTCTTTTTTCACAGCATTAACTCTCTAGATGAGCTGCAGCAGCACCGTCAGCTGAATTTTCTCTAAAAGCTGTACCTTTTGCGGAGCTTTCATTTCAAATAATGAGCCTAATGTGCTGTTTTTGAACCCAGAGAGAAAATCTACAGCCAATATGAAGCTTTTGAGCATGATATCTAGAGATAAAACAGACTGCTTTTATACCTTAGATAATGGGCTTAACGGCAATTTATATTTTTAATTGCTATTAGTTATTTATAAGTTATTGATTTTGTGTGTCAAAAAAACAAACCAAATCCTCTGAAATAAATATTCAAAAAAGCGCAAAGTTGGAACACTTATTGCAATTTTTACTGCAAGAAAAGAGGGCGCAAAATTTGTACTGAGCTAAGAAAGGGCAAATGACAGCACCATGGAAGATAAACATGAACAGCATGACACAATTACAGCCAGTGACCATTTTTAAGGATCAGTTTGGCCGTGAAAAACGCAAGTTACGCATTTCAGTGACAGACCGCTGTAATTTTAAATGTGTCTATTGCATGCCTGAACATCCTGAATGGATGAAAAAGCACAATCTTCTCAGTTTTGAATCCCTTTACAATTTTTGTGAATTTATGGTGCTGCTCGGGATTGATCAGATCCGGATCACGGGCGGCGAACCGCTCATGCGTCAAGGCGTTGTGCATTTTATTCAACAGCTGCAGCAGTTGAGAAAGCTAGGCCTTAAACGTATTTCCATGACAACCAATGGACATTATCTGAAGCAATATGCACAGGCCTTAAAACAAGCCGGCTTAGATTGCATAAATATCAGCTTAGACAGTTTGGATGAAGCGCAATTTTTCCAGCTGACACAAAAACAATTACAGCCTGTATTAGATGGGATTGAAGCAGCTCAGCAAGCGGGCTTTGAAATCAAAATCAATTCCGTGTTAATCAAAGGCTTGAATGAACAGCAAATCATTCCATTAGCAAAATGGGCGCTGCAAAAAGGTTTCGAACTACGGTTTATCGAGTTTATGCCGCTGGATGGCGATCAAAACTGGTCTAAAGCTGCGGTCGTTACCGAACAAGACATATTGGATAAACTAAAGACTGTTTTTGAAGTGCAAACACTGCACGGTCAAGGCACATCGCCAGCCAGATCATACTTAATCAACGGCTTGCCTATAGGCATTATTTCAACCATCAGCAATTCTTTTTGCGGCAGCTGCGACCGTCTAAGACTGAATGCGCAAGGCGAGTTTTTTAACTGCCTGTTTGCCCGAAAAGGTTTAAATCTCAGCCATGAAATTCAGCAACTGAAAAGCAGTAAAACAACAGAGTTAATGCCGTTGGATGCAATGGCTTTGCAGCAAAAATTAGGCAGTTATATTTGGCAGAAGGAGCAAGGCTTTCATGCCATAACTGCCCAATCCAGCCCATCTAGAAAAATCAGCATGCATATGATTGGAGGTTAATGATGAGTCAGATCACCATCAAAATAGAATCTTTTGGCGCTATTGAACGCCTGCTGCCAGAGAATTTGAGTCTGACTTGCTTCGCACAGCAGTCAATCGCAGAGGTTTTGCTGCAGGTCGCAGATCAATTTCCGCAGTCATTCGACATGCTTGAACGCTGCGCCTGCGCTATGGGAGAAGACATTGTGCCAAGGCAAACCGCATTGATGCAGGACAGTACCGTTGTGCTGTTGTCACCTGTGGCGGGAGGCTGAATATGGAGCTCAAGCATATTTCACGCATACAAGACACGGTATTCAGCCAAGCCGATTTTGACAGCATTAAGGCATTTCCTGAATGCGGCGGTATAGGTGTATTTATAGGCGCGGTGCGTAATCACCATGAAGGCAAAGCGGTAAAAGCTTTGAAATATACCGCTTATGCGCCTGTGGCTGAAATAATGATCCGGCAAATTGAACAGGAAATTCAAGCCAAATACGGCGTGTCATATGTACGGGTTGTACACCGTATTGGCGCGCTGCAGGTCGGTGATACCGCCATTATCGCCATGGCCTATGCGCCGCACCGACGTGAGGCTTTTGCTGCCTGCGAAGAAGCGGTTGAGCGGGTTAAGCATGAAGTTCCGGTCTGGAAAGAAGAGTTTTATATGGACGGCAGCAGCCAATATGTAGAGGGCTGCTGTATTCGTAAAGATCATGTGCCCAAGGCGACAAGTCATGCAGCGCAGCATGCTCATATTTATGGCGAGTCATGTGAACATGCACATCAAAACAGCCATCAGACCATGCATTTGAACGCCAATATTTACCAATGGCACCTATAAAACTCCAAATTTAATACTGCAGACGCAAATGAATAAGATAAGGACAAAGCAATGAAAAATGTGGGCATGAAAGCGGAAAGTTACCGTACAGCCATTGCAACTGGAATTCTGCATGCGCCGCCACATTGCATTGAACTGCTGCGTAATGGCAATACAGAAAAAGGCGATGCGCTGAAAACCGCACGGATTGCAGGTATATTGGGCGCAAAACGCACGGATGAACTCATTCCGCTGTGTCATCCGCTGCCGATCTACCGTGCAGATGTTGAATATGAATTATTTGAGGCGCATGTCGAAATCAGTGCTGTGGTCGAAACCATTGGCCCAACGGGTGTGGAAATGGAAGCATTAACTGCGGTCAGTCTTGCCGGTTTAACGCTGTATGACATGCTGAAACCGCACTGTGAGCCTGAAGATTTATGCCTAGATCAGGTGAAACTGCAAAAGAAAAAAGGCGGTAAATCACATTTTACCCGTGTATTGAAAGAAAGCTTATCGGCATCGATTATTGTGCTTTCAGATACGGTTGCTGCCGGTAAAAAATCAGATACTGCAGGGCAAAATGTCCTCGAAATTTTAGAAGAAGCGAATTTCAGCAACATCAGCTATCAAGTGATACCGGACAGTCCTGAACAGCTTTTGGCTCTTATTGAACAGCATAAGACGCAATATCCGCTGATTTTGACCGTGGGCGGTACAGGTCTAGGCCAGAAAGATTTAACCGTTGAAACCATTCAGCCGCTGTTAAAACGGGAAATTCCAGGGCTGATGGAAGCATCCCGCAGTTTTGGGCAGAAACGCACCCCTTATGCGGCCCTCAGCCGCGGTGTTGCCGGCTATATTGATGACAGTTTAGTCATTACACTGCCGGGCAGCAGACAAGGCGCAAAAGAATCATTGATTGCCATTTTACCTGCCTTGGTGCATCTATTTGATGTGCAGAAGAATATTCCGCATGCAGGAGGCTACCAATGAACCAAGCCGTATTGCACGCAGGCTGCGGGGCCGAGGTTGGACTGATTTCAGTGGACGAAGCGCTTACGCTGATTCAGACACATACGCAAAGTTTAGCGCATGAAACTTTGGCGCTTCAGCACGCTTTAGGCCGTTATTTGGCGGCAGATGTGCATTCACCAATTCAGCTGCCTTTATTTGCGCAAAGCGCAGTGGATGGCTATGCCATTTGCGCAGCGGGTGAAATTAAACCCGGCGCGCAATTTAAGCTGATTGGAGAAATCCGCGCAGGGCTAACGGCTGAAATAAGCTTAAAAACAGGGCAAGCTGTCCGCATATTTACCAGCGCGCCGA
The DNA here is from genome assembly GCF_013418745.1 of Acinetobacter sp. YH12126. Classification (NCBI taxonomy): domain Bacteria; kingdom Pseudomonadati; phylum Pseudomonadota; class Gammaproteobacteria; order Moraxellales; family Moraxellaceae; genus Acinetobacter; species Acinetobacter sp. YH12126. The sequence continues at coordinate 169,314 of NZ_VPBM01000006.1, forward strand.
TACCTGAAGGCACGGCAACTGTAGCGCGGCAAGAAATTGTAAAGGCGGATAGACAGCAGATTGAACTGACTGCAGCCTTAAGCCCGCATGCAGATATTCGAGATGCAGGTGAGGAAATTTCATTTGGACAATGTTTAGCAGCGCGTGGTCAAAAGCTGACGGTTGGATCAATTGCAGCGCTCAGTATGGCTGGTATTTCACACTGCGAAGTTTTTGCCTATCCGAAAATTGCGGTCGTAATTACAGGTGATGAAGTTGCGCAAAATATAGAAGATTACCGTGCTGGTAAAATATTTGATGCCAATGCGCCGCTGATTTTAGTATGGTTTCAGTCGCAGCACGTCCAAGTTGAAGTGATTCATATTGCAGATGAAAAACAGGCGGTTTTAGATTTATTCAACCGTTTAAAAGACAGCTTTGATTTAATTTTAACGACTGGCGGCGTATCTGTCGGTGATTATGATTTTGTTCGGCCGGCAGCCTTGGACATCGGTTTTCAGCAAATTTTCTGGAAAGTGAAACAAAAACCCGGCAAACCGATGCTGTTTGCACAATATCGACGTCCTGACAGCAGTTCCTGTTATTTACTCGGACTGCCGGGCAACCCCGCTGCAGTCTATGTCGGCATGCAAATTTATACAGATAGATTATTGAAAGCCCTACAAGGTCAAACACCTGCGCTGGACTGGTTCAGCGCAGTCATGACACATGACCTAAAAGCAGATGCACGTGAGCGGTTTTTAAGAATGTCGGCGCACTTTGATAAGCAAGGCAAGCTTCAACTAACCAGCCTGTCTAAACAGCAGTCGCATATGTTGAGCAATTTAATGCAAGCTAATTGCGTTGTTCGGATTCCTGCAGGGCAGTCTGTGCAAGCAGGACAAATTCTTCAAGGCGTATTTATTCAGCATTAGGAGTTTGCTATGCGATTCAAATTTATTTTAGCACTAGGACTGAGCTTCATTGCTGGCGCATCTCAGGCGGAAACAGTCAAAATTTATGCTGCAGCCAGTTTAAGCAATGCTATCAGCGATATTGCAAAGCAATATCAGGCACAGAATCCAGACATCAAAATTGTACCGGTATTTGGCGCGTCATCTGCTTTAGCCAAACAGATTGAAGCCGGTGCGCCAAGTGATTTGTATTTTTCAGCAGATGTGGACTGGATGAATTATTTGGTGCAAAAACAGAAAATACCTGCAAAGCAAGTATTCAACATGCTAAGCAATGATTTGGTGCTGATTACGCCTAAAGCGGTGAATATGCAATTTAAAGCCGTGCCGCAGTTTAATTTTGCCAAGGCATTCAAAGGTCACTTATGTACAGGGCAAATGGAGTCTGTACCTGCTGGAAAATATGCTAAACAAAGCCTAACCAAGTTGGGCTGGCTATCAAGTTTGAATGGAAGGATTGTCGGGACAGATGATGTACGATCGGCTTTGGCTTTTGTTGAACGCGGTGAGTGCCAAGCGGGGATTGTTTACCGTACCGATGCGCTGATCAGTTCTAAAGTTAAAATAGCCGGGATTTTTCCAAATCATACTCATCAACCGATCATTTATCCATTGGCTTTAACATATCAAGGCGCAGCTAAACCTGAGGCCGTGAAGTTTTACCGTTATCTTAAAGACCATGCGCAAAGCAAAATGCTTTTTAAGCATTATGGCTTTGGTGTGAAAGGCTAAAGCATGCTCAGCCCAGAAGAGTGGAGCGCCTTGTTTCTGTCGGCTAAGGTTGCCGTTTGCGCCACTGTATTTTGCTTGCCATTTGCTATTGGGCTGGCTTGGGTGCTGGCGCGCTATGAGTTTCATTTGAAATTTTTAGTCGAAGCGCTGTTACAAATGCCGATGGTGCTGCCGCCGGTGGTTTTAGGTTATCTGCTATTGGTGCTGTTTGGTTCAAATGGCTGGATCGGCAAGCTGCTCAATGAATGGGGCATTCAACTGGCTTTTAATTGGAAAGGCGCCGTTTTAGCATCCATGATTGTGTCATTTCCCCTGATTGTGCAGCCGATCCGTTTGTCTTTTCAAATGATTAATCAGCAGCTGGAGCAGGTTGCAGGCTCACTAGGCGCGCATCCGTTACGGGTATTTGCATCAATTAGCCTGCCGCTGGCATTGCCGGGCATTTTAATCGGGAGCATTTTAGGATTTAGCCGAAGTTTAGGCGAATTTGGCGCAACCATTACCTTTGTGGGTAATATTCCTGATGAAACCCGAACCATTCCAATTGCTATCTATTCGATGATACAGCAGCCCAATGGCGAAGAATCCGCAATGCGTTTAGTGATCCTTTCACTGCTGGCGGCTTTTGGCGCATTGATTGCCAATTATTATATTTTACAGCGCTATCAGCGAAAACTCGGAGCCGGCCATGCTTCAGTGTGATTTTCAGTTTCAATATGCAGATTTTCAATTGCAGGCTCGGCTGCAGATGCAAGAACAGCTGCTTGGCATTATGGGGCCATCAGGCAGCGGCAAGTCTACGCTGCTGAAAAATTTGGTTGGTTTGCTGCAGCCGCAGCAAGGTTATATATCGCTGAATCAGCGTGATGTGTTCGATACGGCGCAGAAGATTAATGTGCCGATGCATCAACGCAGCATTGCGCTGATTTTTCAAAAAGCATGGCTTTTTCCGCATATGAATGTGCAGCAAAATCTGCAATATGCGGAGAACTTAGGCGCTCAGGAAAATGCGAAATTTAAATTTGAGCAAGTGACTAATCTGCTTGAGTTACAGCCACTGCTTAAACGGCGGGCGCATGAACTTTCTGGCGGTGAGGCGCAGCGCGTTTCCATAGGACGCGCATTGCTGTCACAGCCTGACTTACTGCTGTTAGATGAACCGCTGACAGGACTGGACCGCAGGCTGAAAGATCAAATATTGCCATTTTTAAACACGGTGAAAGAACAGTTGGCGCTGCCGATGATATATGTTACGCATCATGGCGATGAGTTAGATTATTTAAAAGCCCATATTTTGTATCTAGAAAATGGTCAAATAAGTTTTTAAATAAATATAAATTATATAAGTAATAACAGTGAATTAGATAAAAAAATGGTATTAAGCTGCATCTTAAAGTTTTGATTAGAACTATGAAAAACTCATTTTCTAGATTAAATTGTTACAAAACAAGGGAGAACACAGCGTTTTCCCTTTTTTATTCCTAATGATCTTGGAAATAATGATTTGTACGACTGACCGTGCAGACAGGGAATCTAATCGATGCATGATGATAGCTTAGCCACACATAATTCAACTGCAAAACTGGGTGCAGGGCTATCTAATCGGCATATTACAATGATCAGTATTGGTGGTGTAATTGGTGCTGGACTGTTTGTTGGATCATCTGCTGCGATTGCAAAAGCAGGGCCTGCCGCCGTTCTTGCTTATATTACTACCAGTATTTTGGTTTTTTTAATCATGCGAATGTTGGGAGAAATGGCTGTAGCTCAACCTGACACCGGCTCATTTTCAACCTATGCAAGAAAAGCCATTGGGCCTTGGGCGGGCTTTACCATCGGATGGTTATATTGGTGGTTTTGGGTTTTAGTTATTCCAATTGAAGCAATCGCTGGTGCAGAAATTCTGCATGCATGGTTTCCTTCAATATCAAGTGCTGTATTTGCGACATTCTTTATTGTGCTTCTCAGTTTAGCGAACTTTTTTAGTACTCGGAGTTTTGGTGAGTTTGAATTTTGGTTTTCTCTGATAAAAGTCTTGGCTATTGTAATTTTTATCGGCATTGGACTCACCGCCATATTGGGGTTTTGGCCCTTAGCACCTAATGTAAGTGGTGTAGAAAATCTGTTTAAAAATGATGGATTTATGCCAAATGGCCTGGGTGGTGTACTTTCAGCAATATTGATTTCAGCATTTTCATTCTTTGGTGTAGAAATACTGTCTATCGCTGCAGCAGAATCAAAAGATCCTGAACAAAAAATTAAACGTGCAACCAATTTAGTACTGTATCGGGTCATCTTATTTTTTGTGGTTTCAATTTTTATAACGGTTGCACTGGTAGATTGGCGTTCACCACAATTACAACAATTAGGCACTTTCCAATATGTCTTGGTAAGTTTAAATGTCCCTCAATCAAAATTGATTATTGATAGTGTAGTCTTTATTGCGGTTGCAAGTTGTATGAATGCTGCACTTTATAGTTCATCAAGGATGCTATTTTCATTGGGGACACGCAAAGAAGCACCTCAATGGGTCACATCAATTAATGCCTCTGGTGTGCCTGCAATTGCTGTATTTGCATCGTCTGTAGTGGGCTTAATGTGCTGTGCAGTCAATTATTTATTTCCAGGCCAAGTATTTGGATTTTTACTTTCAACCACAGGTTCAATTGCCTTATTGGTTTATTTAGTGATTGCATTTTCACAGCTTAAATTGAGAACACAAATCGAAAAAAATGGAACTGAGGTTGCATTTAAAATGTGGCTATTTCCATGGCTGACATGGGCTGTCATTATTGTGATTTTAAGTGTGCTGATCTATATGTTTTTATCTCCAGCCTACAGTTATGAGACTTCATTATCTTTAGGTGTTACGACATTGGTAGTTCTCTGCGGCATAGTGGTGACAAGAAAAGCTAAGTTGAAGAATGATTCCGAACTGAATTAAAAATAAAGGTATCGCTGATAAAAATCGTAAACGTGAACCAATGGATAATCTTTAGAATGTGCCATGTAAGGGGATTAAGGTGAATGGGTTAGGTTATATCTCTATGGCAATCCATTTTTAAGACAAATTCAAAAATTCACTTGACCTTCGACTGACTCCAAGCTTTATAATCGTTAAAATTTTCTTGATTGATGCAATATGCGTTCTGCAACATAGATAACAGTCTTAGTCGGATTGTTCATGTTCCAAAGCCTTTGGAACGTGGCAGCCGCTTTCTGTGTGCATGAAGAGCAAACCCAAGTTGTTCAAAGCTATCATTTTGGTCATCATCAAAATACCTTATGCGTCAGCAGTGAAACCAATCCACAGCATTCGTTGCATCAAGCATCTGATGAATCAAATAGCAAGCCAATCAAAAATATCGCAAGTGATCTGCAACTCGGTGAAGATTATCAACAGTATTTGCCGTCTATGACGCATTAGATTGTACAAAACCAACAATCGATTATTTTTATTGCGCACCAGGCCTTTGAATATTCGCCAAAATTTGTTTGGACGAATCTTTATCAAGCGCCTGATCTCTTACTGCAAACACCTCCTCCTGTTTATGCCCCGCTAATGGCGGGGTAGCCTAAAACATTCCCGCCACTTTTTTTTAATAAATGAGTGGGAAAAATCATGTCTTTATATTTTACGGCGTTTATACGTCTATTTTTTTTAATAAATGAGTGGGAAAAATCATGTCTTTATATTTTACGGCGTTTATACGTCTAGGCTTAGCTGTTGGTATTTCGATGGCCTTACAAAGTACTTTTGCTAAAAATGTCAGCAGTTTTGAATCTACATTTGCCAAGGTACAATACGACCAAGCACAAACAGATATTTGGCTACTGCCAGTGCTTTACCGCTGCCTTAATTCAGCTCGATCTCAATTACGGTTCATTCATTAGACAGAATGGATCGTATGGACTCAGGATTTATCAATATTTAAAATCAGCAAATCAGCAAATCAGCAAATCAGCAAATCAGCATAAGCCGATATTCACCTGCATTTTCAACAGGTGCGCGGTGCACACAAGGTAAAACTGGCTGTGTAGGATGATCCACCGCTAAACGCCATAGATGACCATTGCCTAAATTTACAGGCACAGCATTGTCTTTGAGTTGATAATGTAAATCAAAAAAATATTCCTTTAAAAAGTCATCAAACTCTGAGTCAGGGCCATCGTATAAAGCTTTGAGTTGCTCTCGTATTTCAGGAATTAAGATTTTTTGTGTGACTTGATCATTTGGCACAATATCACTAGAAGCACCATAATACGTACATAAAAAGGTATCGGTAGCGATGGGTGATCGATCAACATGAAAAGAATAAACATCGGTTGAGATGAAATCGAATTCATCATCGCGTTCATAACATTTGAGCAAATTCAGCGAGGGTGATGCACCAAATGCTGTTAATTGTTGCATGTCATTTAAAATGATTTCTCTGGCTAAATGACCTTGCGCTGAAAGCTTTAATTCCATCAGATCGTCTATAGAAACTTCAGTAATATTTTCAATCAGTTCGAGTTTTTCGACTATTTCTTTAAAGTCGCCTTGTAAGCTACGTTGCCAGCAAAGCGCATTCATTTGACCTTCAAAATGACGATGAATCAATTCAGAAAATGTAGTGACTACACCAATTTGAGGATACTGAGAAAAAGGATTGCTCATAAATAGGGATCAAATTAAATCTGAGGCGAAGATACTGCGTGCAAGGAATAGCTAGAAGGATTCAGCAGTTTCATTTTATCTTAAAACACAAACTGCTATACAAGATTATTTGAGCTTAGGTATTAATCGTTATGCTTTCTGTTTGGCTTTTTGGCGTAAGACATACAAATATAAGCTTTCTACTTTTTCACGTGCCCAAGGTGTAGTACGTAAGAATCGTAGTGATGATTTAACGCTTGGATCTATGCAAAAACATCTAATTTCAATTTTACGGCTTAAGCCCTCAAAACCGCCGTAGTAATCCAATAATTCATCCAAGATGTCAGCAAGTTTTTTGCCGTGTAAAGGGTCATTGGAGGTGCTCATCTTAGATCAATCATATTTTGGGAGACGATTATTATAACCTGAGCGAGTTGAAAATAAGAGGGTTTGAAATTGAAATGTGATTCATATTCAATATTTAACTTATTTCCGAAGCCATTTTGCAAGACTAAAATTTCTTAAAAACAAAGAAACACTCTAGATAAGATCTTGGGTATGAGATTTATAAGCGTAAAATTAATAAAAGAAGAATTAACATTCATAAAATAATTAATTTAAACAATTCATTTTTAGTTAGTCAGCCTATACTTCTTTTGACTGTTAGTATATGCAGAAATTTATAAGCATCAGTCAAGAAAAAACTCGGATTGAAAAGTCCGAGTCAAGTCTTATTTTTAATGACATCATGTGCAAGTCATTTTAAAAATCTAAACGCTAAGATTATTTCCAAACAAATGGCGATTTCTTTTGTGCATTCTCAGCTTCATCGGTTGGTTCCAGTGTAATACCTGTGCGGTCTTTAAGTACACAGATTGCAATGAAAGCAATAACAGCCATAACCGTCAGATAGGTGCTTACCAAGAAAATGCCGTTAGCTTTAGTGATTAAAGCTGCAGCAATCAGGGGAGCAAATGCACCACCAATGATTGAACCCAGTGCATAAGTAATCGAAATACCAGAGAATCGAATAGATGCAGGAAAGAGTTCAGAATAATAAACAGCTTGCACACCATAGGTGATTCCAATTCCCATAGCGAGTATTGCTAAACCAAGCATAATGTATACATATTCACCAGTGCTAACCAATGGGAATAAGAATAGTGCAGTTAAAATTTGGATGATTGAACCTAAAATATAAATAGGTTTTCGACCAAATTTATCGGACATGACTGCTGAAAGCCAAGTAAAGAATGTCCAAATGACTGCAGAAGTACAGACTAAACTCAAAATTGTTGGTCGATCTAACGCCATGCCATTTGGATTAGTAGTAAAACTTTGAATGAAACCGCCTGCTGTCATATAACCAAGTGAAGTTGTACCAGCAGTAAGAAGGGAAGCTGTTAAAATAAGTTTTTTATACTCAGAAAATAGTTCCCGTATTGGTTTTTTTGCTGTGCTTTTACGCTCTTTTAATTGTTCGAACACTGGACTTTCTTCAACTGAGCGACGAATCCAATAGCCTAAACCAAATAAAATAATACTGAGTAAAAATGGTACGCGCCATCCCCATTCTAAAAATGCGTCACCAGGAGAAACATAAGCGGTCATAATCACCAGAACAAAGGATGCAAGTAACAAACCTAGTGGTACACCTAACTGTGGAAATGAACTAAATAAGCCACGTTTTTTGGTAGGAGCGTGTTCAACAGCCATTAATACAGCTCCACCCCATTCACCACCTGCAGAAATACCTTGTAAAATACGCAATAAAATTAAAATGATCGGAGCTGCGATACCAATATTCTCATAGGTTGGAAGTAAACCAATCATGGTCGTCGTCCCACCCATCAAAAGCAAAGTCATAGCGAGTACAGCTTTACGTCCTAATTTATCGCCAAAGTAACCTGCAATAAAGGCACCAAAGGGTCTGAAAATAAAACTAATACCAATCGAGGCGAAGACTAATAGGGTTCCGAAAGCAGGTCCGGCAGGTGTAAAAAAAAGTTGGTTAAAAACTAAACCTGCAACAGCAGCATAAATAAAATAATCATACCACTCGATGGTGGTACCAACGATGGTTGCTAAAGCAATTTTCTGTGTACTCGATTGTTCGGGGATATCCATTGCAAGTTCTGGTGTATTCATTTCTATTTGCGAATTATTCATGCGAAATTCCTTTTATTCATGTCCATATAACTACCTACTTTGATTAAAATGGCAGGTTGCTTGATGCAACCAACTGTTTCTATAACCATTGTTTTGTCATTCATTTTGCAACTTCCTGTGCAAAGCTATTATTGAAATATATTTGATACATTTATTATTTATTTTAATTTTAAAAAGTATCATTAATCGAATTTAGGTTGAAATTCATTATTCGTCAATGCTATTTACAAAAAAAGATACAGATATATCTATGAAATAAAAAAAAGGAATCATATTGATTCCTTTTTTGGTTGAGTCGAAATTATACATCACGCTCGACAAGCGTTAAGATGTCATAGGTTGCCACCAATTCACCGCGTTGGTTTTTCACTTTAATGTCCCAAACCACCACGCCGTGTGGTTTTTGTTCAGGATCACGCAAGGTTTTTGGTGTTTTTTGCTTGCAGGTCAGTTCCACTTGAATGGTGTCACCAATTTTGACCGGCTCAACAAAACGTAAATTATCCATACCGTAGTTGGCAATAACAGGGCCTGCTGCGGCATCTACAAATAAACCGGCTGCTGCAGATACAATAAAGTAACCATGCGCAACGCGTTCACCAAAGAATGATTCTGCAGCGGCAATTTTATCCATATGTGCATAGAAATAGTCGCCACTCAAACCACCAAAATTAACGATATCTGCTTCGGTAATGGTGCGTCGTGCTGTTAGTAAACGCTCACCAATACGCAGTTCATCAAATGACTTTTTAAATGGATGCACGCGATCTTCAAAGACTTGTGCACCTGCTGTCCAGCGATGACCAATTTGGGTTAACACATTTGGTGAGCCTTGTAATGCTGTACGTTGCATATAATGTTTGACTGCACGTAAGCCTCCTAATTCTTCACCACCACCCGCACGCCCAGGTCCACCATGGACTAAAAGTGGTAGGGGTGAACCATGACCTGTACTTTCACGTGAACTTTCGGTATCTAGAATATGCAGGCGACCGTGCCATGGTGCAATTTTTGCGACCAAGCTTTCAATATTTTCATCCGCATTGCGCACAATGGACGCCACCAAACTGCCTTCACCTTTTGCGACTAAGGTTACCAACTCGCTTTCTGTGCTATACGGCATCAGTGTGACCACAGGGCCAAAGGCCTCAACCTGATGGACGTGTTGTGCGTCAAGTGGTTGACGGCAAAGTAAGACTGTAGGTGGATATAAGGCTGATTTTTCATGATATGCACCATTTACCGTGATATCTTGGCGTAAATGACTGCCAAAAATAATGTCAGCATCTTGTGCCAATATTTCGACTTTTTCTGCAACATCGAGCTTTTGTTTATAGCTCGCCAAAGCACCCATCGTCACACCTTCTTGGCTTGGATCACCCAACACGACTTTTTTTAGCTTCTCAATCAAACGCTGTTGCACCGTCTCTAATAAAGCCGTAGGGACAAATGCCCGGCGAATCGCGGTACATTTTTGTCCGGCTTTGGTGGTCATTTCACGGAAAATTTCACAGACAAACAAATCAATGCTTTCATCTGAGGCTTGGGTTGTTAGGATGGCACTGTTGACTGAATCGGCTTCCATACTAAATGGAATGGAATAGGCATTTAAATGCGGATGTGCACGTAATTTTTGTCCCGTTGAGGCAGAACCAGTAAATGTCACGGTGTCCTGTTCATTTAAATGTTCAAAGAGATCGTAGGTTTGACCGCAGATCAGCTGTAATGCACCTTCAGGCAAGAAACCACTTTCATGAATGGTTTTCACCACCGCATGGGTCAACTGAGCACCTTCTGTTGCTGGTTTTACAATACACGGCACACCCGCCAATAAAGTCGGTGCAATTTTTTCCAGCATGCCCCAAATCGGGAAGTTAAAGGCATTGATATGCACTGCCACGCCAGCTTTGGGACTCAGTAAATGCTTAGCACCAAATGAACCATGTTTAGACAGTTGAATGAAGTCATCTTCAATCCAAACTTTTTCATCGCTCAGCTCACGGCGGACTAAACTTGAGTAGGCAAATAATGTACCGATACCACCTTCGATATCAATCCACGCATCTTTACGTGTACAGCCCGTTGCTGCGGCAAGGGCATAGTAGTCTTCTTTACGTTCCAATAAGTACTGTGCAATTTGCTTTAATGCATTGGCACGTTGATGAAAGGTCCAATTGGCAACACTTGAACCATGCGTTTTGGCATATTGCACCACGGCTTGAGTGTCAATGCCATGACTACTGACTTGGTAAATGACTTGACCTGAAATGGCGTGAAATACTGTACGTAAGTCTGCTGATGCAACGTGTTCTTGTCCAAGAACCAATGAACTTAAGCGCAGTAAAGATTCCGATGGCTCATATTTGCCATCCACTGAAATGGTATTGTCTTGTGAATTTTGCTCAAGATCCAACATCGATATAACTCCATTTATGATACGTTGTTAATATTAAATTTATAATATGTGTTTCATAAATTGCATTCAAAAAAACAGATTGTCAATCAAATTCCTTGTTAAAAAAATTATTTTTTAGTATAAAAAAAATATTAATTAAATAAAAACAATATCTTATTAATAGATGTTAAAAATATTTATATGATACCAATAAAAATCAATTGAATTATTTTTTGTATCGTATTAATTTGAATCTAACGACACTTGGGATAAGTGAGACAACATGAACACGCAACAACAAAGATTTGATGACAACATTGTCAATAATGTATCGATTGAGCCAAAGGATTGGATGCCAGACGCTTATCGTAAAACTTTAATTCGCCAAATTGGACAACATGCACATTCTGAAGTGATTGGTATGTTGCCAGAAGGCAATTGGATTACCCGTGCGCCCACCTTAAAACGTAAAGCGGTATTACTTGCCAAAGTACAAGACGAAGCAGGTCACGCGTTATATCTCTATAGCGCAGCTGAGACCTTAGGCGCAGATCGTGACGATATGATGGATAAACTGATTGCAGGTCGCATGAAGTATTCATCAATCTTTAATTATCCAACCTTAAGTTGGGCAGATGTCGCAGCCATTGGTTGGTTGGTCGATGGCGCGGCAATTGTCAATCAGGTTGCTTTGTGCCGTACTTCGTATGGTCCTTATGCACGTGCCATGGTGCGTATTTGTAAAGAAGAAAGTTTCCATCAACGTCAAGGCTTTGAAGCCATGATGCGTTTAGCAGAAGGCACACCTGAACAAAAACAAATGGCGCAAGATGCAGTCAATCGTTTTTGGTGGCCTGCACTCATGATGTTTGGTCCAAGTGATGACAATTCACCGAACAGTGAACAAAGCATGAATTGGAAAATTAAGCTGTTTAGTAATGATGCCTTACGTCAAAAATTCGTGGATAACACCGTGCCACAAGTTTTACAGCTTGGTTTAACTGTGCCAGATCCAGACCTGAAGTGGAATGAAGAGACCGGGCATTATGAATTTGGTGAAGTGAATTGGACTGAATTCTTTAATGTGATCGCAGGTAAAGGTCCATGCAACCATGAACGTATTGAAGCACGTCGTAAAGCATGGGAAGGCGGCAAATGGGTTCGTGATGCAGCAGCAAGCTATGCCAAAAAACAACAGCAATTCAATGACACGCGCAAAATCGCATAAGTATTTAAGTCATTAATAACATACAGGGAGTTCAATCATGGATAACAAAAACAATTGGTCTTTATACGAAGTCTTCGTGCGTAGCAAACAAGGTTTAAGTCATCGCCATGTTGGGAGTTTACGTGCACCGGATGATGAAATAGCCTTACAAAATGCGCGTGACGTGTATACCCGCCGCAACGAAGGCATCAGTATTTGGGTGGTCAAATCTGAGTTAATTACTTGTTCACAACCAGATGAAAAAGCGGAGTTTTTTGAACCACATTTGGATAAGGTTTACCGTCATCCAACCTTTTACAATATTCCACACGGCATTGAGCATATGTAATTGGAGGATCACAGCATGACCAATAAAGTTTTATCCGAATTTCTATTACACATTGGTGACAGCCAACTGATTTTGTCACATCGTTTAGCAGAGTGGTGTGGGCATGCACCTGAACTTGAGCTTGATATCGCACTTGCGAATATTGGCTTGGACTTATTAGGTCAGGCACGTACTGCGCTTTCACTGGCAGGGAGTATTGAAGGTTTAGGACGTGATGAAGATCGTTTAGCGTACTTCCGAACTGAGCGTGAATATCGCAATTTACTGCTCTGTGAACAACCCAATGGCGACTTTGCACAGACCATCGTACGTCAATGGTTAATGGATCATTATCATGCCTTGTTATTTGCCGCGTTAAGCAATAGCAACAATGCCGAACTGTCTGCCTTTGCGATTAAGTCTCTCAAAGAAGTGAAATATCACCAACGTTTTTCAACAGCTTGGATGGAACGTTTAAGCCTGGGTACGCAAGAAGCGCATGACAAGGTGCAACATGGTTTAAATCAATTGTGGCGTTTTACCGAAGAGCTATTTGCACTGACCAATGATGAAAAACAATTGGTGGAAGTGGGCATTATTCCTGACTTAACAATATTGCCTGCGAAATGGTTAGAACTGATTCAATCGGAATTAACGCGTTTCGAGCTACAACTACCACAAGAGGGAGCCTACCGTAGTGGAGCCAAGCAAGGTTTGCATACTGAACATTTAGGTTATGTCCTTGCCGAGTTGCAATATTTACAACGCAGCTATCCAGAGATGGTGTGGTAATCACAGCGTTCACAGGGAGTGAGTGACATGAACCGAATTCAACACGTTGAGCAGCAATGTTGGGAGATTTTACAACAGGTGTCTGACCCAGAAATTCCGGTGTTATCGGTCTTGGATTTGGGCATGATTCGTGGTGTAGAAATCAATGCAAGCCAAGAGATTGTGGTGCGTTTGACACCAACCTATAGCGGTTGTCCTGCCACTGATTTACTCAAAGACGAAATCAAAACAGCGTTGTTGGCGCATGACATTCACCCTGTCAAAGTAGTGGTGGATTTATCTGAGGCATGGACCACGGATTGGATGAGTGAATCAGGTAAAGAAAAGCTACGTGAATACGGTATTGCACCACCACAAGGTTCATCTCATCTGTGTGGTACGCATGTGGCGCTGACGGATGGCGTGGCTTGCCCACATTGTGGCAGTGCACATACACAGCTGTTAAGTGAGTTTAGTTCTACTGCATGTAAAGCCTTATACCGCTGCAAAGACTGCTTAGAACCCTTTGATTACTTTAAATGTATTTAATCTAATGGACATCGATGTGCGCTGAACAGCACAGCAATAAAATAAAAGAAGGATTTTAACAATGAGTCAATTTATTCCCTTAACCATTAAATCAATCCAGCCGCAAACGGAAAATGCCATTTGTATTTCTTTTGCTGTGCAAGATGAACAAACCTCAGCGTTTCAATATCAACCAGGTCAACACCTGACTATTCGCCATCTCACAGAGCAAGGTGAAATTCGTCGTTGCTATTCGATTTGTAGCGATGTGCAAGAAGATATGAGTATTGCCATTAAAAAAATTGATCAAGGTCAATTTTCAACATGGGCAAATGAACACCTCAAAGTAGGGGATGTGTTAGAGGTGATGCCACCTCAAGGGGTGTTTTTCCAAAAAGCAGCAAAAGTCGGTGGACAACATTATTTAGGCTTTGCTGCAGGCAGTGGAATTACGCCAATTTTATCCATCGTGAAATCAGTGCTGAATCGTCAGCAAGATGCCACATTTACACTGGTTTATGGCAATCGTTCATGGAAACAAACCATGTTTGCTGAACAAATCATGGATCTTAAAGATCGCTTTCATCAGCGTTTGCAATTGGTGAATATTTTTTCACGTGAATTGAATGACAGCGAGATCTTTAACGGTCGTATTGATGCTGAAAAGCTGCAGCAGTTGGCCAAAGCCGGTTTGATTCGTACAGATACCGATCACTGTTTCGCCTGTGGTCCAGAAGAGATGATGACGGCCGTTGAGGAAATTTTGCCGACGCTAGGGATTGAGCGCAGCAAGATTCATACAGAACGCTTTAATACAGGTACGACTACAAAAGCATCAGCACAACAAGTTGCGCAACGTAGTGAAGAAAAGGTCAACATTATTTTAGATGGTCGTGAGTTGATCATTGAGGTATCAAAACAAGATGACAGCATCCTCGATGCCGCATTACGTGCAGGTGCAGATTTACCTTATGCCTGTAAAGGTGGGGTGTGTGCCACCTGTAAGTGTAAGGTGCTTGAAGGTGAAGTCGAAATGGCCATCAACTACAGCCTTGAAGAGGATGAAGTTGCAAGAGGTTATGTCTTGAGCTGCCAAGCCCGTCCAACCACTGCCAATGTACGCTTAAGTTTTGATGAATAACGCTGTGTGGAATGAAAGTATGGACATGCAATATCTAAAAAGTAGTTCTCCAAAAACCGGTGTGGTGCTCATTGAACTGAATCGCCCTGAAAAACGCAATGCCTTAAACAATGCCACATTGCAAGAGATCGCGGATTATCTAACAACCTTAGATACAGACCGTGAAGTGCGTGCAGTCGTGATTACAGGTCATTCACAATGCTTTGCTGCAGGTGCGGATTTGAATGAGCTTGCCCAACTTGATGTGGTCAGCATTCAACAGGATCAACGACCACAGTTGTGGAAGCGGATTGATGAGTTTTCAAAGCCTTTAATTATGGCCGTCAACGGTTATGCCTTAGGCGCAGGTTTTGAGTTGGCATTGCATGGTGACATTGTGTTGAGTGGTGAAAATGCACAATTTGCTTTACCAGAAATTGGTTTAGGCATGTTGCCCGGGGCAGGTGGAACACAGCGTTTGGCACGTCTCGTCGGTCAACAATTGTGTATGCGCTGGGCGATGACAGGTGAAATGATCAGTGCACAGACCGCATTGCAATACGGGATCAGCAGTCAAATTTTCCCAACAGCTTTAACGGTGCAATATGCCGTTGAATTGGCAGAAAAAATTGCCAAGCAAGCCCCCCTAGCGATTCGTGTGATTAAACAGTCGCTAAAAAGTATTCATGAAGTGACCCTAAGCCAGGGTTTAAAACTCGAGCGTCAACATTTTGTGTGGTTGGCAGCAACCCAAGATCGTCAGGAAGGCATTCAAGCTTTCTTAGAAAAAAGACAACCCGCATTTAGAGGTGTGTAATGGATTACCAAACAATTATTGTCGAAGAAAAAAATGCAGTCGGTTATTTAACGTTTAATCGTCCAAAGCAACTCAATAGCTTTAATGAAATCATGCATCAAGAAGTCTCAGGAGTTCTCAAAGCATGGGCAAAAAATGCTGAGATTCGTGCAGTGGTGATTTCTGCGGAAGGTCGAGGTTTTTGTGCAGGACAAGATTTAAGTGACCGCGTGGTTGATCCAAATGCCGATGCACCTGATTTAGGCCGCTCGATTGAAATGTATTATAACCCACTGATCAAACTGATTACTGAAATGCCGAAACCAGTACTGTGTGCAGTGAATGGTGTAGCAGCGGGTGCAGGTGCCAACATTGCTTTGGCGTGTGACATTGTACTGGCTGCAAAATCAGCATCCTTTATTCAAGCCTTTTGTCGTTTAGGTTTAGTTCCAGATTCGGGTGGAACATGGTTTTTGCCACGTTTGGTTGGTCGTGCACAAGCAATGGCTTTGGCTATGCTTGGCGATAAGATTCCTGCTGAGCAAGCACAACAATTGGGCATGATTTGGCAAGTGGTTGAAGACGAAAAACTGAAAGCCGAAGCCAGCAAATTGGCAGAACATTTAGCGACACAACCCACTTATGGTTTGTCATTGATTAAAAAAGCCATTCATGCTGCAGCAGCTAATAGCCTCGATGAGCAATTGATTTTAGAACGTGATTTACAGCGTTTAGCAGGGCGTAGCAGTGACTATCGTGAAGGCGTACAAGCCTTTATGCAAAAACGTACACCACAATATACAGGATGCTAAATCATGGCAGAACTTCACTTACAGCATGCCCCTGTGGCAGTGATTGGTGCCGGTACCATGGGCATCGGCATTGCACAATTGGCGGCCATGCATGGCCATCCGACCCATGTGTATGATGTCGATCCACAACGTGTAGAAAGTGCTTTTGCTGCACTAAAACAGCAATTACAAAAACGTGTAGATGCCGGAAAAATGGCGGCTGATCTCTTGCAACTGACCTTGTCCAATTTAAACGTGGCAGCGGATTTACACGAATTAGCAGACAGCCAACTGATTGTAGAAGCGATTGTAGAAAACAAAGACGTTAAACAAAAGCTATTTCAACAGCTTGCTGATATCTGCTCGCCTGAGACGATCTTTGCATCCAATACATCTTCAATCTCGATTACTGCGATTGCTGCCAATATTCCACATCCAGAACGCGTGGTTGGTTTGCATTTCTTTAACCCAGCACCAGTGATGAAGTTAGTGGAAGTGATTGCAGGCTTAAAAACAGACCCAGCAATTTCTGATGCTTTAGTCAGCTTGATGACAGCATGGAAAAAAGTGCCAGTACGTGCCAAATCCACCCCAGGGTTTATCGTCAATCGTATTGCACGTCCTTATTATGCGGAAGGATTTCGTGCCCTGCAGGAAAATGCGACCACACCTGAGCAACTTGATTTTATCATGCGTGAATGTGGAAGCTTTTCGATGGGGCCGTGTGAGCTGACCGATTTAATTGGCCAAGACATTAATTTTTCTGTCACACAGAGTGTCTATGATGCCTTTTTTGATGAACCGCGTTATCGTCCATCCTTAATTCAAAAAGAATTAGTCGATGCAGGCTGTTTCGGTCGCAAAACTCAACAGGGTTTTTATGACTATCGAACGGAACATTCTAAAAAAGTGTATCAACTCCCTGTGATTTACAGTAAATCACCTGAAAAAAATGAGGTGGTGGTCAAAGGTGATTGGTCACATTCACATGGTTTAATCGCACTATTGCAACAATCTTTACATATTAATCTGCGTATTGAAGCGGCGCCTACGGCTGAAATTCTCATTGGTGATGTGTCTTTACGTTTATCAATGGGGCAATCTGCCGAGATTGATTATGCAACACAAAAAGTGGTACTGATGGATTGGCATGGCGATTGGTCACAAGCCAAAGCCATTGCAGTTACAGCTTCACCAGCATGTACAGCGATAGATCAAAAAACGATTGAACAGTTGTTTATCGGTCTAAATATTATTCCGATTTGGTCTCAGGATCATCCAGGATTATATGTACTGCGCACTATTGCCATGTTGGTCAATGAAGGATGCGAGGCCGTTTTACATCAAATTGCGTCTGAACAAGACATTGATGCAGCCATGAAATTTGCTGTGAATTATCCTAAAGGACCATTCCAATGGGCACAAGAATTAGGATACAACATTATTTTACAGACTTTGCAAAATCTGTATCGTATTTATGGTGAAGAGCGTTATCGTCCTAATCTATATTTATTAAAAAAAGCGGCACAAGGACATGTGTCAACGCAGCAGCCATTACGCGCTGCCAGTTAAGGATAAAATGATGCAAGACGTATTTATTTTTGATGGGATTCGTACCCCAATTGGGCGCTATGCCGGTGGTTTAAGTAGTATTCGTACAGATGATTTGGCTGCATTGCCGATTCAGTATTTGAAGCAACAACATCCAAATTTGCCTTGGACGGAGGTCGATGAAGTGATTCTCGGCTGTGCCAACCAAGCGGGTGAAGACAATCGTAACGTGGCACGGATGGCAAGCTTGCTTGCCGGTTTACCTGATAGTGTACCTGCCATTACCGTGAACCGTTTATGTGCTTCAGGTCTTGATGCAGTGGGGCTTGCTTCACGTGCGATTAAATCGGGTGAAGCGCAGTTTGTATTAGCGGGTGGGGTGGAAAACATGTCACGTGCGCCCTTTGTTCAGTCTAAACCGACGAGTGCATTTAGCCGTACACCTGAAATTTTTGATACCACTATTGGTTGGCGTTTTATCAATCCGCTATTTAAAGCCAATTTTGGCGTCGACAGCATGCCTGAAACTGCTGAAAACGTGGCAGAAAAATACAATATCAGCCGTGCCGATCAAGACCAATTTGCCTACAACAGTCAGCAAAAAGTCGCAAAAGCACAGGCTGAAGATCGCTTTGAGCGTGAGATTCTACCAGTCGAGATTAAAAGCAAAAAAGGTGTAGTGCGTGTTGCTCTAGATGAACATCCACGTGCAGAAACCACACTAGAGGCTTTAAATGCACTTAAAGCACCATTTCGTAAAGAAGGAGGTTCAGTCACAGCAGGCAATGCATCAGGTGTCAATGATGGTGCTGCATGTTTACTCTTAGGTAATAACGCCTTTGCTGAGCAGCATGGTTTAACTCCCCAAGTGAAAGTTTTAGGGATTGCAAGTGCCGGTGTAGAAGCACGTTATATGGGTATTGGGCCTGTACCTGCAGTGCGTAAAGTTTTAGCACAAACGGGCTTAACTTTAGAGCAAATGGATGTGATTGAACTCAATGAAGCCTTTGCAGCACAAGCTTTAGCTGTGATTCGTGAACTGGGTTTAGCGGATGATGATGCACGTATCAATCCAAATGGTGGTGCCATTGCTTTGGGCCATCCACTTGGCATGAGTGGTACACGTTTAGTCCTTACCGCAATGCATCAACTCAAAATTCAACAAGGGAAATATGCGCTTTGCACCATGTGTGTGGGCGTTGGGCAAGGTGTTGCCTTAATACTCGAAAATATCAATTCAGGACGTAATTGATTGACATAAAACAAGCTGTCGCGATGACTGCGTAAGGAGTAAGACAATGAATAAAAATGCAATGGAACACATCGAAACCGCATCTGTAGATGAATTACGTCAACTGCAAGTTGAGCGTTTAAAAAAGACGCTCAATCATGCTTATCATAACAGCACGGTGTATAAGCAAAAGTTTGATGAAGCAGGTGTACATCCGGATGATTTTAAACATCTTGAGGACTTAGCAAAATTTCCTTTTACCACCAAAAAAGATTTACGTGACAATTATCCATTTGGCATGTTTGCGGTGCCTCAAGAGCAAATTGTGCGCGTACATGCTTCATCGGGAACCACAGGTCAACCGACGGTGGTTGGCTATACCCAACATGACATCAATATCTGGTCGGACGTAGTCGCACGATCGCTGCGTGCTGCAGGGCTAAGCAGTAAAGACACCATTCAAGTGTCGTATGGTTATGGTTTATTTACCGGTGGCTTAGGTGCACATTATGGCGTAGAGCGTTTGGGTGCTACTGTCATTCCAATGTCAGGCGGGCAAACAGACAAACAAGCGCAGTTAATTCACGATTTTAAACCAACAGCACTCATGGTGACACCATCGTATTGCTTGAATATCATTGAAGCTCTTGAGAAAAAGTTTGGTTCAGCCAAAGACTGCTCTATTAAAACTGGTGTATTTGGTGCTGAACCTTGGACCAATGAAATGCGTAAAGAAATTGAAGCGCGTTTAGGTATTGATGCCTTAGACATTTATGGCTTATCTGAAGTCATGGGTCCTGGGGTAGCAATGGAATGTTTAGAATCCAAAGATGGTCCAACCATTTGGGAAGATCATTTCTATCCAGAAATTATCAATCCTGAAACGGGTGAAGTGGTGCAAGATGGTGAACTGGGTGAATTGGTTTTTACTACCATCACCAAAGAAGGCATGCCGGTGATTCGTTATCGTACCCGTGATCTGACGCGTTTACTGCCAGGCACAGCACGTACCATGCGTCGTATGGATAAAATTGTAGGTCGCAGTGATGACATGATGATTATTCGTGGTGTGAATGTGTTCCCATCACAAATTGAAGAGCAAATTTTGCAAATTCCACAATTAATTGCGAATTATCAGATTCATATTTGTAAGCAAGGACACTTGGATTCATTGCATATTCGCACTGAAATGCGTCAAGATAGCAGTCCTCAATTGGCGACGCGGCTTGCAAACCAATTGAAATCACAAATTAAAACTATGGTGGGGATTAGTGTGAGTGTTGAAGTGCTGAATGAAGGGAGTTTACCTCGCTCTGAAGGCAAAGCGCAGCGCGTGTTTGATATTCGACAATCCGCTTAAATGAACATGCCTGATGACTAGGCTCATCAGGCAATTCACAGGTAAATGAAAACGCAATGAATCCTAAATTAAAACAAATTATTGATGAGTTTATTCAACGTGAAGCGCTCAGTGGGACTTCATTGGTCATGACCATTTTTGGTGATAGCATTTATCACCGTGGCGGTGTCATCAGTCTTGCGAGCTTAATTCAGCTAATGGACGTATTTGGCTTGAATGAACGTTCAGTGCGTACGGCGGTCTTTCGTTTGGTACAAAATGGCTGGCTCAGTTCAGAGAAAATTGGGCGCACCAGTTATTACCGTATTACGGAAAGTAGTCGTCAGCGTTTTATCATGGCTGATCAGAAAATTTATGGCTTTAGTCATAAAGATTGGGATAAAAAGTGGGACTTGGTGCTCCTTAGCTCAGTTGAACTTGAAAATAAATTGGTCTTAAAGAAAGAGCTTGAATGGTTAGGTTTTGCCAATATCGCGACCAATGTCATGGCATATCCGGGCTGTGATCAACAAAAGCTGCAAAATTTATTACTCAGTCATCAAATGACCGATCAAGTGGTGGTGTTTCGTGCCGAAACCCTAGAACTTTGGCAAGAATCTTATCCTACGATTAAACGTATGGTGGTTGTGAATTGGCCCATTCAAGAATTACATCAACGCTATGAAAAATTCATTAGTGATTTTCGTGAGTTTTTCTATTTTGTCGAGCAAGATGAAGAAATAGATGCCGTCCAAGCCTTTCAAATTCGTATCTTATTGATTCATCAGTTCCGTCGTATTTTACTTAAAGATCCAAATTTACCATTTGAGTTGTTACCGACGGACTGGCTGTCGTTAATTGCACGTAATTTAAGTACCAATTTGTATCAGGCGGTATTTATGGCAGGCGATGAGTTTTTCTTAAATGTTGCACGTACGGCTGAAGGCAGTATGCCGCCCGCACACCCACAGTTCTATAAACGTTTTGGTGGTTTAAAACAGCCAGATTTGAGCTATTAAGTTAGCGTCTAATTTAAAATTAACAATAAGGATAGAACAATGCCGTGCTATGCCATTGATGGCGTGATTCCTGTGGTCGATCCTCAGGCTTATGTACACCCAAACGCCGTGTTGATTGGCGATGTGATTATTGAGGCAGGGGTTTATATTGGACCTTTTGCTGCCTTACGTGCTGACTTTGGCCGTATTCATATTCAAAAAAATGCCAATGTTCAAGACTCTTGTACCATTCATGGGTTTCCAAACAGTGTGACTTTAGTGGAAGAGTATGGTCATGTGGGGCATGGTGCTATTTTGCATGGCTGTGTGGTACGCAAGAATGCCCTCATTGGCATGAATAGCGTAATTCTCGATGAAGCTGTGATTGGGGATAATGTGATTGTAGGTGCGAACAGTACAGTTAAGGCAAAAGCAGAGATTCCTAATAATATGCTGGTATTGGGCAGTCCTGCACGGGTGGTGAGAGCCTTAACCGATCAAGAAATTGCTTGGAAACGTCATGGTACGGCGCAGTACATTGAGTTAACCGAGCGTTGTCTCAACAGTCTGCAAGTGGTAGAACCTTTACCCCATGACACAGCGGAACGTTTAACCTATAAAAATTTTCAGGCAGATCATGTCTTAAAGCAACAGATATAAGCTCTTCACATATTCAATTCATCTGTCCAAACGTCTCTTGCATGTTGTAAATGCCCGCTTTTGATATACAGCGTTGCACCTAATTCGGTGGCGTTTAGATCAATATCATAATCTGAAGGGAAGCGCATCTAGGTTCCCATAGGATATACATGGTGTGCTGAGCTAAGCGCACCTGTAAGGATAAAAATTTCAATGCCATGTTCAGCACTTTCAGCCATGCATTGATTGGATTTTAATTTTTCCAAAAAAGTCTGTTCAATATTTGATTTAAATAAGGAGCAGATTTTTCGACCTTGCTGAATGTGCCAATGCTTTGGGTGATGAGTATTGATGCGTGTTGGAGTCACTTCATGTTCTGTCATTTGCATGAGTTTGACAAAAATTTGGCAACCCATTTCACTCGATACCCGATGGCTAGATTGATGTGGATTACGCATATACCATCCTGCAAGATAGTGTTGATCCTCATTTTCAGTAAATGTTCCAGTTAAAACCAAAACTTCTTCACCAAGTGGATGCGAATGTTCAGGAAATTGAGATTTTGCAGTAAACTCTACAATACTCGTGGCACGTGCCTTTTCTGCACCAATTCGGTCAAGCATCATACGATTGACTTCACCACCTGGAGATTTAACCCATTAGTATTTTTGCGGAGTTATGATAATTAGTTTTGAAAAATCAGCATGAAGATGCATAACACAATACACGTTTGTAAATTTAAAGAGAAAATAAGTGTAACTTTTTCAACAACACTATACGAGTTTAAACACTATGTCAGTAGTTGAATTATCAAGTGAATTGCAGTGCAACGGACTGAAATGGGAAGGAGGGATGTCGGTTGCATGTAAAGGTGGGGAGGCAGGTCCGAGTGATCACAAGGGGCTCAGTACAAGGAGATACTAAGACAATTCATGGTTCAATTTAGCGGTTCAAAAGTATCCTTACACCGCGTAGCAAGATCAGCATTGTAATTATCTATAAACAAAATACCTGTTGCGACTTTAACTGCTCCACAGCGCCCAAAATTTTATAATTTCAAGCCGAAGACGGAATTTCGTACGAGAAGATTGCGACTTTACATAGTCATGATGTGATATGGACTTACGTTAATTTTCTTTAGAAGGCATGCAGTTGCTTGGTTGTTTTGGTGATTTTAAAGATGGCTATTATTTACTTTTAAAACGTTATCAAATTTTTCAAATATGCTGAGAGGATTGCTTGGCGTTAATATGACACATAACAAGATGACTCTGGGAAAATAGGGTCATTTTCGATGTACTATAGTAAATCCTAAGAAAAACGTCATGTGACAATTTTTTGGAATCAAAGCATTAAACAAGTGATCAATGTGAGAAAATAAGAATAGTTTTTGTGCCAATTAAAGAATCAGAGAATTACGTAAGCCAGACAATAGGTCAGTATCATGTTTAGGTTTGCATAATACCTTAATTAACTTATGTTTACCTAAAGTCAAGTTCATAAATAAATTTTAAATATAGTTTTTATTATTCAATATGTTATATATTTTTTAGTCAAAATATCAAACCTTATGTTCATGAAGCTAGTTATAAAAATTCTTTTTAAAAACCAAAATTCACAAAAAGTTCAGAATTTACTCAATCCTCCTTAAAAAAATGGATTTGAAAATTCAAGAATAATTTTTGATCTGATAATTTATAATTATAATTTTGGTTATTAGAATCATGTTATTATTCAATTTTATGTGAATAAGAGTGCTTCTAAGAAGTTTAAACTATGCAACTGAAAGCTATAGATTTATTTGCCGGCGCGGGAGGATTTACATTAGGTGCTTATGAAGCTGGTGTCGATGTAGTTGCTGCTATTGAGTTAGATAAATCTGCATCTAATACGTATAGGCTAAATTTCATTGAAGAAAAAAAAATTGGGGTGAAATTAATTAACGATGACATCAACCAAGTTAATTTATCTAAATTAAGAGAAGACCTGAATTTACAAATTGGGGAATTAGACCTAATCTTAGGTGGCCCTCCATGCCAAGGCTTTTCAACACATAGAATTAAGGATTCAGGAGTAGATGATCCTCGTAATTCATTACTATTAAGATATTTTGAAGTTGTACATGAATTTCGTCCAAAATCATTCTTGGTTGAAAATGTTTCAGGTCTTTTATGGAAAAGACATGCAGAATATTTAGAAAAATTTTTAATGCTTGCAAAATCTGAAGGCTATGAAATTAAATTTTGTAATATTTTAAATGCTAAAGATTATGGCATTCCCCAAAATCGAAAACGTGTATTCATTTATGGGGTCAGAATAGATCTCTCTCATCCTAATATCTTTTTCCCTCCAAAACCCACACATTTTTCACCTAACTCCGGTATGTTGCCTACTTGGAAAACTGCATCATCAGTTTTTGAACCGATGCCAGAAGATATTGCTAAAAGATACATTCATGAATACTTTATTCCCAAGTTAAAAGTTTCTAAATTACAAGCTTATGAAATTCTAAACAGTCTTGAGTTTGGTAAAGCGTTACAGGAAAATGATCCTTGTAATATCCATATGCAACCAAGCGCCAAAATGATAGAGCGGTTTGCTGATACTAAGTTGAATGGGAGTAGAGAAGATGCTGGTGAAAAACACAGATTAAAGTGCCATTCAAATGGATATGAAGGTCATAAAGATGTATATGGTCGTATAATTATTGATCAACCGAGTAATACTATTACAACAGGTTGTAACAATCCATCTAAAGGTAGATTTGTTCATCCTTGGTTAAATCATGGCATAACATTAAGACACGCAGCTAGATTACAGTCATTTCCAGATAATTTTATTTTTTGTGGTTCTGCAACGAATCAAGCAAAGCAAATTGGTAATGCTGTTCCGCCAAAATTAAGTACTATTTTAATTAAACAGATTTGCTTAAATTTAAAAAATACAAATTAAAGCAAGAATCGCATTAACGAGAAATTCGAGAATTTAAATATGGATGAAAAATATTCATTTTTTAAAACAAGAGCTAGAACAATTGATCACTTGGGGCGTGAACAAATTGCAGATTGTCCTACTGCAGTTTCTGAATTATGGAAAAATGCATATGATGCCTATGCTCGAAATGTAGCATTACACATTTTTGATGGAAAAATTCCAGTCGCATGCGTGGTAGATGATGGCCATGGAATGGATATCACAGAGTTTAAAAATAAATGGTTGACTGTTGGTACGGAATCGAAGACAGATGGTTTTGAAATAGCTCTCGAAGACAGAAACGGGCTAGCACTAAGACCTAAACAAGGACAAAAAGGTATTGGTCGTTTATCAAGTGCTGCTTTAGGGGCACTATTATTATTAGTTTCAAAAAGAAAAAATGGAAATTTTGTAGCAGCGTTAATTGATTGGCGCCTATTTGAAAATCCATTTATATATCTAAATGATTTAAGGATTCCTGTTAAGGAGTTTGAAAGTTTCAATGAAATATATAGCTTATTACCAGAGTTATTTGATACTTTGATGGGTAATATCTGGGGTGACAAAGATGATCACAATAGAAATGTACGATTAGCTCAAGCTTGGGAAAGGTTTACACAACAAGAGTTAGACAATGAGATTCCAAAGGAGGAAACAACAAAAGCAAAAATAGTAAATACACTAATTTCTGAAGTATTTTTTGAGAAACATTTTAAAGTATGGTCTGTAGCTAAAGGTGAAGTTTCACATGGTACAGCTATGTTTATATCTCAACTTAACGATGATCTTATATATCAAGTTTCATCTACATCCTTGTTAAATGTACCTGATACAGAAAAAAAAGCGCGTGAAAGATTTTTCCAAACTTTATCTAATTTTACGGATCCATTCTGCAAAGATGATGAACTTTCAATAAAAGACTTTAAATATCTCGTTCAAATCTGGAATGGAATTTCTCCAAAAACTATTCTTGGGGATTCAATTGAATTCGATATAAGTAAATTAGAAGATTTAGAACATGTTCTTGAAGGAAATATTGACAGTCAAGGATATTTCACAGGTAGAGTAAAAGTTTTCGGTGAATGGATAGAAAACGTTAAAATATCACCGAAAGCAATCCATAAAACACGTAAAGATACTTTTGTGGGAGAATTTCATTTACGTGTTGGGACATTTGAACAGGAAATTGGTAGTACATCATTAACAGATGCACAACATGCACATTTTAAGGAACAAGCCGAAAAATATGCAGGATTTAGAGTTTATCGTGATGGATTAAGAGTAATGCCATATGGGCGAGAGGATAATGACTATTTTGAAATTGAATATCGCCGCTCCAAAAATGCTGGTAGATATTTCTGGGCCAATAGACGTGTGTTTGGTCGTGTGGCAATTACAAGAGCTAATAATCCCAATTTAAAAGATAAAGCTGGTAGAGAGGGTTTTATTGATAATAAAGCTTCTAAAATTTTTCGAGAAATAGTTGAAAAAATACTCTTAGATGCAGCTGATAAATATTTTGGATCTAAATCAGACATTAGAAAGCCGACTATTGATGCAATTAAAGAAGCTAAAGCGAAAGAAAAAGCAGAAGCTGATAAGAAAAAATTACAATCGAAAGAGAAGGCTAGGATCAGAAAAGCTATAAAGGAAAATTCTGACAGTTTATTACAACATATAAAATCCTTAGAGGTATATAAAAATACTATTAGCCAGGAATTAGAAAAAAAGAATTTAGATGAACTCCAGCTACTAAAGAAAAAAATTGATGATTTAAATGATATTACACAATCTTTTTCTTTAAGCCCTATTCCTGTTAATTTAGGGCGGATTACCGATGCTTACAGATCTTATAGGAAATATGAATTACTAGCTAAAGAGCTTACAAAAGATCTTTCTTTAGTGATCAATAAGGCTATTCTTGATTCAAAAGATAAAAGTGACTTTGAAAAAATTTCAGAAATTTACCGCTCAAAACTTTCTAGCGTAAACAATAAAATTACGACTCTAGCATCTCAAGGCAAAAGTATGGTAGCCAAACAATCTAGTGAGTTGGATGATTTAATAAAACTTTGCCGGCAACAATTTAAAATATTTGGTGAATCTATACTAGAAGATGTAAAACTTCAAAGAATTACTATGGCTGAGGCTTTAGATAAGTTAGAAGATGGACAAGAAAGAATCGAGATAGATAATTCTCAAAAGTTAACTCCATATATTACCGCTTTAGAGCGCATTAATGAAGAAATTGACCTGGAGGGGGTAGCAATCCATAGTCTAAATGAATCAGAAAAATACCGAAGCGAATTATCAAGGTTTTATGCCCTTGCACAATTAGGAATTACTGTTGAAATAATTGGACATGAATTACAAAGTCTAGATAAAACTATTAGCACTAATTTAAAAATATTATCCCAAGAGAGTTTAACTCAAAAACAGGAAAATATTTTAAAGTTAATAACAGATACACACAGTTCATTAATTAATAAATTGCAATTTTTATCGCCACTTAAATTATCTGGAGAACAAGTTGTTCGACCAATCACAGGTGAAGAAATCTTTACTTATATAAATAACTATTTTTCAGAATATTTTGAAAGTCAAAATATTAAATTAATAGTATCTGATAATTTTTTAAAAATTAAAATAATGGATACTGTTTCTAGAATTTTACCTGTTTTTATTAATTTAATTAATAATGCACAATATTGGACACAATTTAATGATCAGGAAAGAAAGATATTATTGGATGTTAGAAATGGAGAGGTAATTATTGCAGATAGTGGGCCAGGAGTAGATGTAGACGACATAAGTAGTTTATTTTCTTTATTTTTTACTCGAAAACAAAGAGGTGGACGAGGTGTTGGCCTATACTTGTGTAAACAAAATCTTCAAGCAAGTGGCCATCAAATTAGATATGAAACTATAGATGACAAAAAGTTATTATCAGGTGCAAATTTTGTAATTCAATTTAAAGGTATGGGGAACCATTAAGGTTTTATTAGAATGTTAGATACAAATGTTTATAATGAGTTAATTGAAGAAGCGTTTATAAAACCAATTAGAAGTGTAATGGTGATAGATGATGAATACCCAACTTTAAATAGTCTTATTACTAATCTTCAAACTACTCAAGATCCTGTAGGAAAATACAAACCTGAGAATCTTGAAAGACTAAAAAACATCATAGAAATGTGCCATCAAAAAAAAGAATGGGTAGTTGATGTATTTGATGGAAATACGCCAAAATTGGATGGAGAGAATCATATTCCAGAGAGACTAAGACATAGTGATTTAGTTATATTAGATTATCATCTAAATGGGAGTATAGACCATGATGGAGGGAAAGCTCGATCTATTTTAAATAAATTAGATAATAATAACCACTATAATCTTGTTTTAGTTCATACTAATGGATTAGATCATAATATTGAAGAAGTTTATAATGAAATACTATGTGATTTTATAAAAAAACCAAATAAACACTTATTTGAATTAAATGATGATCTAAATGATAAAATAGAAGATTGGTTAGATGTTAATGATCCAAATGGCCAATTATATTCTTTTTTAAACATCAACTTCGACATCAAAAGAATTATAGAACTAATTAGTATTGAAGAGGAAAAGGATGCTTATTTCCCCCAAAAACCAACAAATTTATTTAACCCATATGCAAATGACATTAAACAATTAACAAATGCGATTAGGAAAGATATTACAGATCTTAGTGAGAAAGATATTACTCAGTGGTTTGGCTCAAAAGTAATATCTAAATTAAATGTAACCCTAACAGGCACTCGTAATATCTCAGAAGTAAAATGGTGTTGGGAAAGTGATGTTAATTACATTTGTACAGATAATATTTTTATTTCTGTAATAAAGAAAAATGATTGTCCTATTGAGGAAGAATTATATGGTCAATTATATAAATCTTTAGTTAAATTGAATCCATCACCTATGTTTTTATTACTAGCAAAAATCCGTCACTATATTGACGAAATTGGCTTAGAACACGCAAATAAGATTGCTAATAATAAATATGCTCAAGCTGGTTGGTTATTTAATTTGTTGAAAAACTCCTCTAAAGATTTATCTCAACATGAAAAAGCTATAGATATTCATTGGGAGCAACTGGGACGCGCAAGTAAGCCAGCTTTAAGAGATTTTTCAATAAAACTATGTGATAGTTTAATGTCACTTTATGAAAATGACGAAAAAAAAATAGTTCAATTATTTTTTGATGTGAATTATGCACATAAGAATGATGTCTTATCAACTTTGAATGCTTTTTCTTGTTCTATCCCTCCTTGTACTACACATTTGACCACAGGATCAATATTAGAAATTGAAAATAAACTCTGGCTATGTTTATCACCATCTTGTGATTTAGTACCAGGACAACGTCAAGGAGATTGGGAAGAAAGAATAGGTAAAAATTTTACAGTTGTTAAGGCAGTCCAATTAACTCAAGAACCTAATATTCAAAAGGCAAATGAAGAGGCTAATACTAATAATTATTTATTTTTACGGGATAAGTTTGGGGAGATTAAGGCTTATTACATTTCCTTAGGAAAAAAGAATCCAAAATGGGATGTCTTTTTTGCACATAATCACGGAGTATTTGACATATCTTGTCCTCAAGTTCGCTTAACTTGTCTAAGGAAAAATGATGGGGGAGAAGATCAAGACTCCTTAACGAATATAGGTTTAATGACAAAAGATTATACAGCTACGATTGTAGCAGAGCTTAGATATGCTTATGCTCTGAATTTCTTGCAAAAGTTGGGGGCAAATCAAACAAGAATTGGCCTGAATTACAGTGATAAATTTTTTCATTAACTAAGTTTCATTTTTAGATTTCGCCATAGATAGGTTACTTAATGAAAATAATTTCAATAGATCAGCTGAACACTGCTGATCTTTTTGTTGATTGCTTGTATCAAGGTGGTAGAAAAGGTAATGCATCAGATGACCCTCTTTATCGGTTATTGCCAGTAAGTAATCAAGGTGGTTTTCGTATAATTGGTACAAAAGCAGAGCCAAAATTAGTTGTACTTACAACAAGTATGAATGACATTAATTGGCCTGATGAGATTGATAAAGAAACAGGAATTTTTACTTATTTTGGAGATAATAAAAAACCTGGACATGAACTTCATGATACCCCACGTTATGGTAATCTCTTATTGAAAAATATGTTTGATCAAGCTCATGGGACGGTTTACGACCGTAGAAGAGTTCCACCTGTCCTTATTTTTGCTAAAGGTGGCGAATGGCGTGACATGATTTTTATTGGATTAGCTGTGCCTGGAGCACCACATTTAGATTCTAATAATGATCTAGTTGCTGTATGGAAATTAAGAGATGGATATCGATTTCAAAATTATAGAGCTCAATTTACAATCTTAGATGAACCAGTAATTAAAAAGGAATGGATTACGGATATTATATCTGGGAATCCTTTGAGTACCTCATGTCCTGTTAGTTGGAGAAAGTGGATTGAGCAAGGGATATATTCACCTTTAAAAGCACCTAGAGCTCTTGAATATCGTACTCGTGACGAGCAATTACCAGATACTCAGTTAGGAAGAGCTTTGATTGAAAAGATACACTCTTTTTTTAAAGACGATCCTTATAAATTTGAGATTTGTGCAGGTAAAATTGCTGAAATGATGCTGCCAGCTATTGCTGGTAATTTGAACTTTACTCGTAGAGTAAGAGATGGAGGAAGAGACGCTACTGGACTTTATCGAATTGGAGAAGGGGCTTCTGCTGTACTAGTTGAATTCGCGCTTGAAGCGAAGTGTTATTCACTAAACTCCTCTGTAGGTGTGAAAGAAATGTCTAGATTGATTTCACGACTTAGACACCGGCAATTTGGAATTTTAGTAACCACGTCTTTTATTTCCACTCAAGCCTATAAAGAAATAATGGAGGATCAGCACCCTATAGTAATTATATGTGCTGCTGATATTGTTAAATTACTTTTCAGGCACGGTATTAATGATTTACAAACTATTGATAAATGGCTAGAAATATTTAATGAAGCTTAGTTCTATCAAATGTATACATAAAATTAGATTAAAAAAAATATTCGATTAAGGATTCTATTGCTCTGATTTTTACTTTCAAGTTATTAATTTCTCCAATCTTTATTTGTCGCAATTGTTCAATTTTGAATTGTATATCAGGAAATTGTTCTTTTAACTCTTCTAAAGCTATAATTTCATCTCCTAGGTAAATAACTTTGTTTTCAAATTGCTTTTTCTTTTGAGTTAGCCTTTGAAGAGAGAGTTTTGATTCAATGCAAAATTTGGAACGTAGAGTATGTAGATTTTCAGATTCAGTATAAGTTTTTTGTCCATATCTACTTTTTTCAATATCAACTGTTAAATATCCTTCTTTAACCAACTTTATTATTAGTCGATAAACACTTTGATAATTAACATTATTATCCACAACTTTTAATAGCTTAACTTTATCCCAGAAATCTACAATTTGCCAAGACTCTATCTTATAGCTTTCAATAACTAAAGAAAATTCTCTGAACATGGGTAAATTTTGAAGTTCCATGAGCAATACATAAAAATAATGAGGATTATAGTCCGTGGATTAAAATACTTCAATTCTTGATAGTTCTGATATTTATGGTGTGTAACTATGAATCAAGAGCTAGCAATATCAATTGGTACTAAAATAAGAGTAACTCGGAAAAGCAAATCTATTAGCCAGGAACAGTTGGCCTTAAGGACAGCAATTGATCGCAGCTATTTAGGCAGAATTGAAAGGGGAGAGGTCAGTATAACTGTTGAAAAACTTTATCAGATTTCACAAACTTTAGATATTGATCCTAGACATCTACTCCCGTAATAAATACTTTTTTAGAAGATGTGGAGCTAATAGATGGTCAACCTTCAAATTAGTTCGTAATATGACTTCTTCGATAATATCTATAAGCGTTTCAGTATTCTGATGAAGTTGTAATTCGAGTTCATCAACTTGAGTCCGTAAATTTTTATTAGTATTAGTAAGTGCCTGTCTTGTTTTTTTGTTCACATAAAGCTGCTGATCTTTAGCCCTCAGGTTCAATGGCAATAGTTGTTCTGCCATATAAAGACTAATTAATTTTTTGCGTTCAGCAGAACTTAAGGTACTTAATCCACCAGAAATATAACCTTTAATAGTTAAGCGATCATGCAAAGTCTTATGTGAGATAGGGGACTTCTCAAACCCTTCTACTAGCATCATTTGCAATTCTTGTTCAATAACTTCATCTAATTTTTTGCCACGTAACATACTAGACTTCCTCGAATTCTATCTTTTTCTGCTCTATGGCAAATAGCTCACTTAAAGTACTCGGTAATTTATTAAGCTGATCTCCATAAGGAAAAACAGGAATAGGTTTTAAATTATTCTGCCTAGTTAATACCTTATCTTTCAAACCAGTTAAATAAAGAATTTTCTGGCGTAAATCTTCAAGCATTTCATCATAAGTAGAATCATGAGCTACTAATTTTTCAATACTTTCAAACTGTAGCAATAATCTATTTAAAACAAGTTTCAATGTTTCTAATTCACCTTTACGACCTGTTATAGCGAAGTTACCGCACTGATCACCAGATTGACATGCAAGTCGCTTAGGACAGTCATGAACAGCCACTTCACGCATACAACCACCGAAAGGCAAGGGGTGTAAACAGGCATGGCATTGAATTAATGAGTTTGCTAGGGATTGATCTTCTTTTACTAATTCATTAAATGACTCAGCAATATCTTCAAAATATTCATCAAAAAAAGAATCTTTTATATAACTCGCAACTTCATTTTTAGAATCAAAAGACTGCAAATTCATCTTTAGATTATTTTCGAGATCTAACTGATCTGAAAAGTACATTAACCCATCTTTCTTAATAGCATCTATTGGATACTCAGGCTTGGGCTCTTCTACTTCTTCATAAAGAGTCAATTCATATTTTTCTAGAATACTGGCTGCAACTTTTCTTTGCTTGAGTGCTAGATGCTGGTAATGCTGATTTTGCTTGATATCGATACGTCCCATTAACATTGCTTGTAAATGCTCAGCGAGACCACTTAAAGCAAGGAAGGTATTAATATTATGACGTGGAATATGAGTAGTTAATTTAGAGTACTCTTTCTCATTTTCTAATAAATTATATTTCTCAAAAACCGACTTACTTCGAGAGTTTCCTAAAAAACTATTAACCAACATTGCATTTAAAGGAACGACGTTTGTTTTATTAATAAAAGCTCTTTGTAGGGTTGCAGATCTAAACTCATGAATAAATAGTAAGTCTTCAAAAGGAATTTTTTCTGTCTTACCCTCATAATTAAATACATGATCAATCGGGTATTTAGAATCATAAGTTAGACCCTCAATGAATGTATTGATATCATCTTTCAAATAATACTTTAGTTTTTGTGTTCCCTTCCTAAACTCTTTAAATATAGGAATATCTTTAAGAGTTTTTATAACAACTTCACGCTGACCGGCCCGTCCTCTCTAAGTATCTTTCACTCCGAAAACTGTATTAATTAGGTCATCTACTTCAACATAATCGGCAGTAATATCATCTAATGTTTTGGGTAGGAAATTAGAGCAGTCTTTTGATCTAATATAGTGGAGATGTTCTCTATATTCCTCTGTTAACTCTAATACTGATTGAAATATTGTCTCCACTAAATTGGCAGACAAAGGCTCAACCCAATGTATTCTAAATCCAGCACCTTTTGCACCATGATATTGAATACCTAAGGTGTATTGTTTGATACCGTCTAAGGTTAAATGCTCTTTGGTGATAGGATCAACTATAGGCTTTTTAATCAATGCATCAGTTTTTAAAAAAATTGCTTCTGTCGAACGTAATCCAGTGACGATAAGCAACAACAGAAGGTTGAGCACAATCTTCTCACCATTCGTTTCACACAAACTAATTAAGGAAACGATATTGATAAATGTTCGAATAGAAATAAGTTTATCTTTAGCTAGATCATCCTCATCAAGTTCCAACTGATCTATTAACGCTTTAGTTCTCTTCGCATTTGGTGTTCTATTTTGGCGGTTGATATAGAGAAATTTTTGAGAAAATTCTAAAGGTTGTTCAGTAAAACCGTAATGATTTAACATCTCCTGTAATCTAAGGTATGTACCAGCATGATCAGGAAGGTTCGTTTTACTGGAGTTTTCTGCCAAAATTTCAAAAGACTTATTTAACATTAATGTAGATAAATGGCAGGGATGTATATTCTCGATTTTTTCAGCATTTAGAGCACTATACCAACGCTTCAAGATTAAAAATTCTGCATATAGTTTTTGGGGCGATGCATTAGAGTTGGATTTACGATAACTAAGAATAAGTACAGATTTAATAAACTCTTGAAAAACGGGTTCAATGATACAGTTTTCGATACCTTTCAATTTTTTTATCGTGCCAAAAGTAAAATGTGTTTTACCACTTCTAGACAACAACCATCCTGATCCAATCGTCCCACCATACCAAGATGAATCGTTCCAACTCCATTTAAAATTAGGTTGTAAATTCTGATTAAAATAATCTTTTTGTTCTTCAATAAAAACATTATATTTTTCAATGTCCATGAATATCATCCTTCTGTAATGCACAACGAGCTATCACAGATTCAATTTCAAATTTAGTTGACTCATGAACTCGAATCAATGGATTTCTAGATACCCCAATTCCATCTGATAGCTTAATAAGATCATTGATTTCACTTTGTATGCTTTCTAAAACATGATTATGGTTAGCATCAATAAAAGGATGAAAGTACATATAACCATAGCAATTATGAACTGGTTGAAATAAACATTTGTCTTCGTAGGAACACCCACCAATATCGTAATGAATTTTGCTACCAATATTTCCTAATACTTTTTTCTGATGCCAATCTTTCTTATAAACTAGTCTTCCAGTCAGGAGCATGGCGATCATTTGTCTGTACAGAGAATTTTTACCAAGTGCTTGCGCTCTAATTTGAGCCAGTTCAGGGGTAGAGAAAATATAATGTCTAGCAGTTATAACAGAAGAGTGACCCAAGATGTATGCTATTTCTTCAGCAGAAGAACCTGCCATTGCCAAACTATAGCCGACATGATGCCTAAAATCAGAAAAAGAGTACTTTTGCTTTATCATTTCACCTGCTAGAACAGCTTCTCTGTAGGCTTTGGGAGCAAAATCAAATAATTGTGTATTAATTGCTTTTGAGCAAAAGCGTGCAGAATGTTCTCCTAAATCAAATAACTTATTTTTTGGACTTAAGTTAAATTTTTCGATATAAGCAATAATGATTTCAGCAATTTCTTCTGGTAATTTCACTGCGATCTTTTCATGTACATAACGTGCTTGTTTTGCATAGGGAATTAGTATGCTATAGCGATGAAAATGATCAGTAGTACGTGTGGTATCTATTTTTATGTCTTCAGCAGATAGCTTTGCTAATTGCACAGGTCTAAGACCAGTTACATACACCAAACCAAGTATTGATGAGTAAAGTAGTGTTTGTTTATCGACTTCCTGAAAATCATCCTTGATAACTTGGTTTAACTTGATAAAACCTTGTTGAATGATTGAAATTAAAGGGGAATCTATCGTATCTTCATATTCCTGATAGAATAAATTTGAATTAAACGACTTAGGTCTAGGAATAAAACTCAAGTTCAAAATCAACTTCAATATCAAAGTTAGGGAAGCCTTCTAAAATTAGAAGTCTCAGTAAAAATTTTATATGTGCATAAGTATTATGATGATTTTCTTGATGTGCAATTTCTATTAATATTTGTTTTAAAGTTTCATAATTTAAATGTAAATTATTATTTTTTAAATAATTTATTAAAAAATTAAAAGAATAAATTTTTTTTACTCAAAAAAGATGGTGTATTTTTCTGAATAAAAGCTATCAGAAAAAATTTAGCTAAAGTCTTCTCATTTTCAGAAAAGCTTGAGAAATCTAAGTTTTCTTTCTGACCAGAATAATAAAATTTCCAAATATTATTTGTAGAATTGATAAACTTATCGTCAAATTTATCTGCAACTAAAAATTTAACGACTTTTGGTATTTTTTACTTAGATTCTGAAGAGCTATTATCTGCTGATCATTAAAAACTGATACAAAAGGTTGTTCTTGATTGCTTTCAAAAAGGTCAAATTGCTCCATTATTTACATTTTCCATAATTCTTGTGATATACGTTGCAAATTAATGAGGTTAGCGCTATCAACAATAAATCTTTTTGCATAGTAACTTGGCATTATACTGTTAGCACTCCAATCACCTAAGACACGTAGATCTTCAAGTGCTTTTTGCATAATTTCATCATTGCTTTGATTTAATGGTGATGCACTTTCGTTTCGATATTTTTTTATAGCAAAAGCCAAAGTGATATATGCCCATGTATGACGACATACATGTGGGGTTAACTTCTGAATTGAGTCAATATTTGTATCATCAAAATATACAGGATGTGAAGCCCTGAAAGCTTGTTCTATCGTCTTAAAAATTGCATTGATGGATGAATAGCTTAGTGGAGAGTAGGGTGGTTTAAGTGATGTAAACAAGATATCTGAATTATTGAAATTCCTTATCTTTTCTATGTATAGCATCAAAAATTTATAATCCATACTATCTAGTTTTATAACCCTATAAGATTGCTCATTTTTTATACAAGGCTTTCTCTGTCTAGAATCGTATTCATCATCCGTATTAGTTATTATGAGACTATATAAGTCAGAATTGATGGACTTTTTTATTGATCTTTTTGTGAGAAGCATTAGTTCACCAACCCGTAACCCGTAGTTCATCATAAGATGTACTATCAGAAAATTACGAAGTTGATGTGATTTCGTTGAGAATGGATTGTCTATATTTATATTAGCTGTCTGGTCTGGGCGAATAATTTTATAAAGCATAACTACCATTTCATTATTTAAGCTTTTAAAGTTATGATTAATTTCACTTTTTACAGTTAAGCTATATTTAGAAAATTTACTAAAAACCCTTTTTTTGTTTAATAAGAACAAATCTATCTTTTTCCTTCGATTTGTTAATTCTTTGATTGTAATATCTTGATAACGGGTGTTCCAATATTCATCTAAAAGATATACGAAATACTTAAACAACGACCTCAAACGCTGTGCAATGGTCATATAGTTAGCATCTATATTTGATCTAAGTCGAATCAAGTTTGTTTCTAACTTTTTGTTATTTTCTAAGAAAACAATAAAGTTATCGATTTCATTCAAAAAAATCTCAGGTTCATATTTGGAGGATAAAAATGATTCACAGAACAAAGTAGAATATTTCTGATACCAAAATTCATACCAAAACTTTAGCGCCAGCATATCTGATTGTTGTGTGGCAAAACTTTGAAATCTCAGGACAGCCGTAGAATAGAGTAAAGGATAGAGACAAGGTACAGTAGCTGAAGCATCAAACAATAGAACTATGTGATTTTGATTTGAATACTTTTTTGAAAGTTTAATTGTTTTTACGACAAACATTCTAAGTACCAAGAACTTTATGAAGTAAATAGAATATAAACATAAGTGAACTTAATGTGAAATGTTATTTTATATAAGTGATTGATTTTAAGTTAAACAAAGAGGTCCATGAACTTAAAGTATCATGTACTCAATTTAACATAATATACATTATACGAAATGCTTCAGCTTTATTTACGATGATAATTCACAGCTCTTGCACATCAACTGTATTCAAATTGCTAAGTTCCTAAGCTTCGCTAAAATAAATTTGTCCTACCACAATCCTCAGACAAGAAAAAAGCCATAACAACTGTTGCTATGGCTTTTTCACATGTATTTCTATATTGAAATTCTATATTTTAAATCAATCAATTGTTTTCCTGATTGTTGATTTAGGAAGATTTGATTTCCTCACTACTAAATACTTTAGTCTTTTGCTCTATTTGATCTGGCTTTAAAAATGAAGATGCAATAATCGCAATCACTGCAAAGCCTGAAATATACGCAATAATTAAATTTGGGCTTCCATCACCAATACTTAGCAATTTTGTCGCGATTAATGGAGCTAAACCACCACCTAGCACGCCTGCAAATTGAACTGAGATTGAAATACCGCTATAACGTATTTCTGCTGGAAATTGGCGCGAAAATAACTGTGACTGCGGCGCATACATCAAAGGAAAAACCACACCAATACCAATCACAATGGCCGTCCAAACCAATACTGGATCTTTAGTATTTAACATCGCAAAAAATGGATAGCTGTATAAAGCCAGTACGCATAAACCAAATCTAAACATGTTTTTTTGCCCAACTTTATCAGACAAATGTCCAAAAATTGGCGTAATAACCATGATGACTGCAGCACCACAAATCGTTGCAAACAAGATATCTTGTCGAGGAATATTTAGCTGTGTGGTTGTATAAGCTAAAGCAAATGTCGATGCCAAATAGAACCAAGCATTTTCAGCAGCACGAGATAAAATAATCGTAATCAACTGCTTAGGATGATTTTTAAACACTTGTTTTGCTGGAACTTTAATTGTTTCGGTTTGAGCTTTAACTTTTTCAAAGTCTGGAGACTCAGGCACTTTCACACGAATATACCAACCTACAGCCAGTAAAATAATGCTGGCTAAAAATGGTAGACGCCAACCCCAGCTAAAAAGTGCTTCTTCAGGCAACATTGAGACTAGACCTAAAGCCACCGAAGCGAGCAATAAACCACCACCTGTACTTGCTTGCGGCAAACTTCCCCAAAAGCCTTTTTTACCCGCTGGCGCATGCTCTACCGCCATGAGGACTGCTCCGCCCCATTCTCCACCCATGGCCATGCCTTGTATAAATCTTAAAATAATTAAACAGACCGTTGCCCAATAACCAATGGTTTCGAAAGTCGGTAACAACCCAATCATCACAGTAGGGATACCCATCAACATTAATGTGAACAATAACATTGATTTACGACCGATTTTATCGCCAAAATGGCCAAAAACAATGCCACCAAGTGGTCGACCAATAAAGCCTACAGCATAGGTAGCAAATGCTGCCAATACGCCCGTTAACGGATCAAGATTTGGGAAAAAAAGTCGATTGAAAATGAGTGCTGCGGCAGCACCATAGATAAAAAAGTCATACCATTCGATGGTTGTACCCACCATGCTGGAAATACCCGCTAAACGATGTGAGGACTTAGCTGGTGGAGCTGTGTTTCCCTGTACATTTTGCATTGTTATCTTCCTTATTCTGCAAGATATTTCTATATTGCATTTTCACGATGCTTGATTTGTATGATGATTTTCTTCTTGAAAATCAATATTTTTCAGATCTTATATATGTTTAATTTACGCTGAGTCACTTGTTCATATCGAATAAGAAATTAAGTATGAATATTGACCAATGGTTTGAACCGTTAAAGTTTTTTAAATCACTGATTAAATAGATATTTCCTCCATTATTTTGTCTAAAGTCGGACTAGATTGTTGCCACTTTGGCTGCTTGTCTTTATCCACAATTAATGCGCGAACACCTTCGACAATATCGCCATGTTGAAACCAAACATCTTGCAAATGTCGTTCAATTTGCATGCATTGGTTTAGTGAAAGACTTCGACCTAAATGTTGGAGTTGCAAACTGATCCTTTTCGCGATTGGAGATCGTTGTTTCAAGGTATTGCGTATTTTTAACGCCCACGCTTGAGCATCATTATGCTGTTCATTTTCAAGACTATTTTCAATGGCATCAATGCTCTCAAAACCAAAATGCTTACGAATTAAATCTGCATTTTGACTGAGTTCACTTTCCGCTGGTCGAGTAATATATTTCGCAATCAATTGTTCAATATTTTCTTTGCTGAGATGCTGGGAATTTCTTAAATCTTCTTCTAATTGAACAAGTTGCTCACTCGGAACATGGTAGTCAATCAAATCTAGATACAACGCATCGCTAGCACTGATTTGATCGCCCGTAGTTGCCATGTACACACCAATATCATCTAAACGTGATAAAAAGTGTGTGGCAGCCACATCTGGGAAAAATCCAATGGCAGTTTCAGGCATGGCAAATCTAGACTTTTCGCTGCTGACAAGCACATGACATGCTTGGGCTAAGCCAAATCCACCGCCAAGTACATAGCCATCGAGTATGACAATAATGGGTTTTTCATACGAACGAATGGTGTTCAGCATTTCATACTCAGCTTGAAAATAAGCTTGATGATCATCTCTACCATTCATATAACTATCATAGAGATAGCGAATATCTCCACCTGCACAAAATGCTTTGGGACTATTTGAGCGAATAAGTACGGCATGAATATTGGTTTGATCAGCCCATAGTGCTAATTGCTGTTGAATCCCTTGGATCATTTCCAAAGACAAGGCATTTAAACTTGCCACGCGATCTAAACTGATTTGGCCTAAATGTCTATGTTCTTCAATCATTAAGTTATTTGTACTCATATCCATATCATCCTTTTTTATTTTTAATTGTCTTTAAAATTGGCTTGGCGCTTTTCAACAAATGCTTGCATGCCTTCTTTTTGGTCTTGAGTTGCAAAAATCGAATGGAATGTTCTACGTTCAAAACGTAAACCTTCTTGCAAACTGACTTCAAATGCACGGTTAATTGACTCTTTGATCATCATGGTTGCCACCACAGATTTTTCCGCTATTTTTTCAGCAGCTTTTAAGGTCTTTTCGACCAACTCCTCTTTAGGAAAGACCTGAGCAACTAAACCACTCTGCTCTGCTTCTGCTGCGCCCATTTGTCTCGCAGTCAGACACATTTCCATGGCTTTGGCCTTACCTATAGCAAGCGTTAAGCGCTGTGTCCCACCTATCCCTGGGATTACTCCCAATGTCACTTCTGGTAAACCGAATTTTGCATTGTCGGCACAGTAAATAAAGTCGCACATGAGTGCTAACTCACAGCCTCCACCTAACGCATAACCACTGACAGCTGCGATTAGAGGTTTACGGCGCTGAGCAATTCGATCTGCCAGATGAAAAAAATCATCCAAATAAATATTTGGAAAACTCAGTTCAGCCATTTCTTTAATATCTGCACCAGCGGCAAAGGCTTTTTCTGAACCTGTAATAACCATACAACCGATGGTTGGATCTCGATCTAAATCATCTAAGGCTAAATTAAGGTCTTGAATTAATGTGCTATTCAACGCATTTAAGGCCTGAGGACGATTTAAAGTAATGAGTCCTACACCATTGTTCTTTTCAAGCAGAATCGTTTCAAATTGCATGTAATATCCCTATATTTGTTCAATATTTATAAGTAGGCTTCGTCTGAAGCCTTGTCGTTTTAAATGTCTTAATGACCACGTTATAAGCTGCGGGCAATTACTAAACGTTGGATATCACTTGTGCCTTCATAGATTTGGCAAATACGTGCATCACGATATATACGCTCTATCGGGAAATCTTTGAGATAACCATAACCTCCAAAGACTTGTAATGCTGCGGAGCAAACACGTTCAGCCATTTCAGACGAAAAAAGCTTGGCCATAGACGCTTCATTTAAACAAGGTTGTCCTGCTTCTTTTAAACGTGCCGCGTGATAGACCAATTGGCGTGCAGCTTCTATTTCTGTTGCCATACTTGCCAATCGGAACGCAACTGCCTGATGTTCAAAGATCGGCTTTCCAAAAGTAATACGCTCTTTGGCATATCGGGTTGCTTCTTCTAATGCTGCTCGTGCAAGACCAACCGCTTGCGCCGCTATACCAATACGACCGCCTTCTAGATTTGATAAGGCGATTTTCAAACCTTCACCTTCTTTTCCTAGCATTAGGCTTTCATGCACTCGCACGTCTGTGAGTGCGATTTGGCAGGTATCTGAGGCATGTAATCCAAGCTTTTCTTCAGTACGAATCACTTCATAACCAGGTGTTTCTCTTGGGACAATAAAAGCACTCATGCCTTTTTTCCCTGCACTTGGATCAGTCACAGCAAAGACAATAATGACCCCTGCATTATGACCAGAGGTAATAAACTGCTTAGCACCATTAATCACCCATTCATTGCCATCTTTAACTGCACGAGTTTTAATGGCAGCAGCATCTGAACCTGTATGCGGCTCAGTTAATGCAAATGCACCGATCATTTTGCCTTGTGCTAAAGGCACTAAATATTTCTGCTTTTG
Source organism: Acinetobacter sp. YH12126 (assembly GCF_013418745.1). NCBI lineage: Bacteria > Pseudomonadati > Pseudomonadota > Gammaproteobacteria > Moraxellales > Moraxellaceae > Acinetobacter > Acinetobacter sp. YH12126. Next base: position 211,646 of record NZ_VPBM01000006.1, read on the forward strand.
TTCTTCTGTGCCAAATTTAGCAATAGGAACACAGCCTACTGAGTTATGTACACTCATGATGGTCGAGGTTGCCCCATCTGCCGCTGCAATCTCTTCTAAAGCCATAACATAGGCAAGATTACCCGTATCTGAACCACCCCATTCATCTGATACCAACATACCCAATAAACCCAGTTCCCCCATCTGTGCTAATGCCGCTTTGGGAAAGGTTCCGTGTTTATCCCATTCAGCCGCTTGAGGTTTAATTTGTTCCTGTGCGAAACTGCGTGCCATATCCTGAATTAATAATTGTTCTTCGGTAAATTGCATCTTATCTTCCTGTACATCAATCAATTGCTTTCATCCACTTTGAAAATGATTGGAACTGAATGAAAGCTTGATTCCTGATCCTGATTGTTCGGCATTAATTAAGGGTTAATCGTTGCGTCTTTTAACTTGCATGCTGCGTAGATTGTTTTGCAATCTCTTGATTTCTTAATAAGAAGCGCTGAATTTTTCCGCTTGGAGTTTTCGGTAGTTCTTGAACGAACTCCACCAATCGTGGATAAGCATGTGCAGATAGGCGCTTTTTCACAAATTGCCCCAGCTGCTCCGCTAATTCTTCTGACGCTGTGACATGCTCAGCTAAAATCACAAAAGCTTTTACGATTTCTGTCCGATCTGGATCAGGCACACCAATGACCGCAGCTTCAATCACTGCATCATGCTCAAGTAAAGCGCTTTCTACATCGAATGGCCCGATACGGTAACCGGATGTTGTAATCACATCATCATTACGACCAACGAAGCTCATACTGCCATCTGCGTGTAATTCTGCGGTATCACCCGTGAGGTAATAATGCTTTACAAAGGGTGACTTACGACTTTCTTTATAGCCACCAAACCACATCATCGGTGATTGACTAATATCGACAGCCAGTACTCCTGGCGTTCCTGCAGGTAGCTCTTGCCCTTGTTCATCAACAACCGCCACGCGATATCCCGGACTAGCATAACCTGCGACACCTGCGCGAATATCATGTTGTAAGCCATGATGATTACACACCACCATACCAACTTCAGTCTGACCATAATGGTCAAAGATCGGTGCATCTAAAACTTGTTTAAACCAGCGGAAAACTTCAGGGTTAAGCGGCTCACCAGCGCTACTGACGACGCGGAATTTCCCTTTGAGTTTTGCCATTTGTTCAGGATCAGCCGCCATCATCATCCGATACGCTGTCGGTGCGCCTGCAAGGTTCGTCACCTTGTAGTCATCTACGATCTGACACAAACTATCAATGCTAAAACCACCTTCGTAAAAGAGCGTTGCATGTCCCAGTAAAAGTGGCCCAGTGATTCCATAATACAAACCATAAGCCCAACCCGGATCGGCAATATTCCAAAATGAATCATCTTCACGCAGTCCTACCGCATTTTTCATATATTGACCAAAAGCGATTAAGGCTTTAAGGGGTACTTCTAAGGGTTTTGCAGGACCTGTAGTACCTGAAGTAAACATTAGAAGAAATGGATCATTGATGCTCTGTAGGACAATTTCACAATCTGTAGACTGTGCGTTTACTTCATCCCAAAAGTTTAAATCTCCCTGTTGAATCCCTTGACCCGCTGGATCTGCAACAGTAACGATTTGGGGACAATGTGCAACTTCATCTAATTTACTGCGATTACCAACATCGCTAATCACCAATTTGCTTTGTGCAAGGTGTAAACGATGTTCAATGGCTTTGGGGCCAAAGGCGGTAAATAGCGGTTGATATACAGCACCTATTCGCCAAGCCCCTAAAATCACCACAAGTAATTCAACTGTACGGGGTAATAAACCCGATACACGATCACCCTTTTGCACACCCTGTGACTTTAAAAAATTGGCAAATTGGCTTGACCACTGTTGCAGCTCTGCAAAGGTATATTGTTCTTTCCGCCCATCTTTGCCTTGCCAATACAGTGCAACCTTATCTTGATCAATCGCATGACGGTCGCAGCATTCATAACATGCATTTAATTGCTCTAAAGAGCCTGATAACATTTCTTTGGCAGCATGATTTAAGTCAAATGCCTTTGCAACATCTTGATAATTCGACATCTTCTCTACCTCAGTCTCAATTTATTGTTATTCCGACACGAGTGTTAGTATTTTTAGCCATCCCTAGGCTAGATTGGTGTTCAAAGCGATTAAGCGTCCTTAGGTAAGTATTGCTGCACAATGCTTGAAAAATCTAAGTGTGCATTACCTTGTAAACACAGCTGTTGATACATCTGCTGAACCAGTCCACCTAAAATAATCGGCTGTTTGACTTGTCCTGCGGCTTCTACAGCCAATCCTAAATCTTTCAACATCAACTGCGTTGCAAAACCATCGGTATAGCCACGTCCTGCAGGTGCATTTGCTGAGATACCTGGCCATGGATTACATACATCCGAACTCCAGCAACGTCCACTCGAACTATTCACCACACCCGCTAAGGCTTGAGGATCAATTCCCAGACGCGCACCGAGTGCCATACCTTCAGCAACGGCTGCCATGGAAATACCAAGAATCAAGTTATTGCAAATTTTCGCAATTTGACCTGCACCCACATCACCACAATGCACAATGTTTTTACCCATGTGCCCCAATACAGCTTTGGTTCTTTCAAAAGTTTGATCATCTGAACCGACCATAAAGGTTAATGTACCTGCCTGAGCACCAATAGTGCCGCCTGAAACAGGTGCATCACAGATTTTTATCTGATGTGCAGCACCCGCCTCGGCTATATCCTTAATGGTTTGCGGATCAATGGTACTGCTATCGATACATAAGCTTCCTGCTTTCATTACCGCTAATACACCATTTTCTCCCAAATACACTTCTTTGACATGCTTGGCAGCAGGCAACATGCTAATCACAACATCTGCTTGTTTCGCTGCATCTTGTGGGCTTTGGCAAACAATGCCACCTGCTTCAGTAAAATGCTGAATCGCAATTTCGCTTAAGTCGAAACCGTAAACCGTAAAACCTGCTTTGAGTAGGTTTTGGGCCATTTTTCCGCCCATGTTTCCTAAACCGATAAAGGCAATATTCATCCTTGAACTCCTAAATTAACGTAAGTTAATGGTGGTATTCACTTCACCTTTTTCTTGTGTATCTTCGAACCAACGACTGGTGATGGTTTTGGTTTGTGTATAGAACTGAACTGCTTGCTTACCATATGGACCTAAGTCACCCAGTTTTGAACCACGCGATCCTGTAAAGCTAAAGAAAGGTACAGGTACAGGAATTGGAATATTGATACCCACTTGACCAATATCGATATCGCTTTGGAATGTACGAGCGACTGCACCACTTTGTGTAAATAGTCCAACACCGTTGCCGAATGGATTGGCATTAATCAATTCAATCGCCTGCTCCAGAGTATCGACATGAATAATGGCTAATACGGGTCCAAAGATCTCTTCGGTATAGATGCGCATATCGGTTGAAACTTGATTAAAAATCGTTGCTCCGACAAAGTTTCCTTGCTCATAGCCAATGACTTGAACATCACGACCATCCAGCAGCAACTCCGCACCTTGCTCTACACCGCTTTGAATTAAATCCAGTACACGTGCTTTTGCGCGAGGTGAAATAACTGGGCCAATATCGGTATTCGGCTCATGCCCTGCATTGACCTTCAGCGTTTTGGCTTTTTCAACCAGTTCATTGACCCATTCTTTACTTTCACCAACCATGACAGCAACCGACAAAGCCATACAACGCTGACCTGCCGCACCGAATGCTGCACCAACGAGGGCATTTAAAGTTTGTTCTTTATTGGCATCCGGCATTACCACCACATGGTTTTTGGCCCCCATCATCGACTGCACACGTTTTCCATGCTGTCCTGCAAGGTTATATACATGTGTACCAACGGCTGTAGAGCCTACAAATGAAATGGCCTTAATAGCTTGATGTGTGCATAAACGATCAACAACGTCTTTACCACCATGCACTACGTTTAATACACCTGCTGGAATACCGGCTTCAATCGCAAGTTCGACAAGCATCATGGTCGATAATGGATCTTGTTCAGATGGCTTTAAAACAAAGGTATTTCCACAGACGATGGCCATTGGGAACATCCACAGTGGAATCATCGCAGGAAAGTTAAATGGCGTAATTCCTGCACATACACCCAAAGGTTGCTGCAAGGTATAGGTATCCACACCACGTGCAACACCTTCTATATATTCGCCCATTTGAAGTGTGCCAACCGAACACGCATGCTCAACGACTTCTAAACCACGTTGAATATCACCTTCAGCATCTGCAAGTGTCTTTCCTTGCTCAGCAGTCAGTACACGGGCAATGTCTTTCATATTGCTACGGATCAGATCTTGTAGCTTCAACATAATGCGCATACGTGCTTGTACGGGTGTTAAGCGCCAAGTTTTAAACGCCTCTTGCGCTGAAGCAATCGCTGCATCCACTTCTTCCATAGTCGCCATTGGAACACGACCCAAAACCTCTTGAGTTGCAGGATTTAGAATGTCTTGCCACTCTGTAGTGTTTGACTCTACAAATTTACCGTTAATTAATAATTTAGCCGTCGCTGACTGAATATTTGACATTGTGTTCATGACCTCTCCATAGGCACTTATTGTTTTGTACTGACTTAGAAAATATCCAAAAGCCTTATATTTATATTTTCCAATTCACTTCAAACTAGCAAAGAAAATTTTGACTACCAATAGAGATTCACGCACGATTGATGTGCAAATATGCACAGGGATGACAATAACAATGAAAGTAGACTGGGATCATTTACAGTATTTTTTGGTTTTGGCTCGTGCGAAAACCCTAACCAATACCGCCCGTATTATCGGTGTTGAGCACAGTACGGTTTCTCGACGTATACATGCGCTAGAACTGGCTTTAGGCACACCATTATTTAAACGTGAAGCCACAGGTTATGAGCTCACTTTAGAAGGTTTGGCACTGGTTCCTCGCGTTGAACAAATGGAACAGGCTTTTTTACAAATCGAAAAACCTAACCAACCTATGCAAGGTCGTGTGCGAATTGGCACACCCGAAGGGTTTGGAACAGCATTTTTGACACAGCTCTTGGCAGAATTGTCCAAAAAATACCCCTTGCTGACTATCGACCTTATTCCTGTGCCGAAAATGATCAAGCTTTCACATCGTGAAGCAGATATTGTTATTTCCATCGATCGACCAAAATCAGGCCCCTATATCATTACTCGATTGGCAGACTATTGTTTAAAAATTTATGGCAGTAAGGAATACCTAAAAAACACGCAACCCATTCATACATTAGAAGATTTAAAATCACACACTTTTGTGAACTATATAGATGATTTGGTCTATAGCCCTGAACTGTATTGTTTAGAACGTTTACCTATTCAGCTCAATGCAAACTTTAGAAGTAGTAGTATTTTGGCTCAACAAATTGCCGTGAGTGCGGGTGCAGGATTGGCAATATTGCCCAAATTTTTGGCCGAGGAAAAACCCGAATTAGAACAAGTCTTGGCGCAAGATGTTCGTTTTGTGCATACCTTTTGGATGCTGACCCTAGTCGATTTACAGCATGAGCCGCGTATTAAACTGGTTTGGGACTTTTTGAGAAAAAGAACCGACCAATATCATAGTTTATTAATGGATTAAGTCAGGATGGCTTCTTCTAAACTATAACTGTTATAGAAATTTAGATGAATGTTGTATCTATGCTTTCAAGCGATATACCCCAATAATCACCTATAACCACTAGGGATTTAGAGTACATCTTATGAGCAATCAAGAGCCTAAAAAACCGCAAAAATATGCAGACAGTGAAATTTCAGATAAGGCCTTTAAACGTGCCATTATTTGGTTCTCAATCTATGTGCTTTTATTCTGTATTGGTGTAGCGTTTGTTGTTGGTGCAGATAATTCCTATCTACCTTAAGCGACAGTATTATTCACTTATTGCAACTCGCTATTGCATGTATATCTTACATCTCATGCTCGCTCATGATCAGTTCATAAAGTATTAATCGGATCATTAGGCCAAATAAATTGGTTTAAATTTGAATTTAAAAAAAGCTTGTAAGTCTAGATTTACAAGCTTTTTTGCATTTTTAAAGTGATCAAATTACAGCTATAAAATTACTTTCCCCTCTGAATCGCTTATGCAGGACTCTGTTTTTTTAAACTTGGTGCTGTAGATGCGTTTGAATATATTCACCGTATACCGACATTTTTTCAAAGATGTGTTCTGAATAAAACATGTCTTCTACCAAGACTTGCGCACGGTCAAATTCATATAAACCTAATCGTTGTAAAATTTTCGCATTGATAAACGAAAACTTTTGGCATAAATCGATATATTGCTGATCTTTGTCTTTAAATAGCAGCTTTAACATATTGATTTTATTTAGATCAAAATCAATCGGTTCAACTTTATCCGCCAAGACATGGATTTCAACATCTAAAAATTCAGCGAGCTGTTTTAATTTTTCTAAGTCGATATCTAGATGTGTAATACAAATGATTCTGGAAACTTTCGGATTACATAAGCTATTGATCAAACTAAAATAGAAGTATTCTGCTGGCGATAGTTGTTCATTATGTAGCTCAATGTAGACATTGAGTCCCGATAAAACATCATCAACTTTAAATGCGCTAAGTTTAGCCTCAGCATGATAATAACGATTCAATATCGCAATATTTTCAGGGCTTTGCGGTGCAACGTAGATCACCTTCTGATTCAAATTCGCTAAGATAAAGGGTGCAAATAAAAAAGCCGCATTTTCAGCCTTGGCATTCATATGCTCCTGACAAATACTGACATAGCCCACTTGCTGTACTTGACGCAAAATTCGACTGCGCAAAAGTACCGCTTCTAAATTAGTATGCTGTTGTTGCAACAGATGCAGCGTTGAATCTGTCAATGGAACATCCACCAGTAAATGTTGTAACAGTTCTAATTCACTGGCTTTAAACATATTCAACTCCCTAACTTCCATACCATTTGACGCCACAAGTGTTGTGGTCTATGCACCTTATAAAAAATTCAAGCTTAAAACTAGATACAGTGATTTTGAAAAAACTTATAACAGTACAGACTCATCTGTTATAAAAATTTAATGTAAAGTTTCATTTACTGATATATTTATAACAGAACTTTGTCTTGTTGATGACTATGTATAAATCGGAACAGCTCGCTCAGCACCTACGTCAACTGATTGAAAATGGCACTTTAAAAGCTCACGAAAAACTTCCGTCTTTACGTGAACAAGTGCAGTTGTGCGGTTTTAGTTTGATCACGGTCATGAATGCCTATCAGGAGTTAGAATCGCGTGGCTTAATCTATGCACGTGAAAAATCAGGCTACTATGTGGCGCAAGGTTTACTCGAAATAGAGGCTGAACACGCTCAAATCGTGTCTTTAAATACTCCTGTTGCAATTAACTCTCTGGTCTTTAAGTATTTAAAATCGATACAAGATGAAAAAATCGTTCCATTGGGTTCAGCCTTTCCAGCTCACGATATTGTTTTTTCTAAAAAGTTAACCCAAATCATGGGGCAAATTTCCCGAAATCCCAAAAGTTACGATGCCATTGATAATCTTCCACCTGGTAATTTAGCCCTACGTAAGTTAATTGCACAGCGCTATTGCATGCAAGGCATTGCCACAGATCCAGAGGATATTGTGATTACCTCAGGCTGTATGGATGCGCTAAATCTTTCCTTACAGGCCATTGCCTCACCGGGTGATTATATTGTGTTACAGCAAAATATTTTCTATGGCGCCTTGCAAGCTGCAGAGCGCTTAGGCCTTAAAGTGGTGACCTTACCTGAACATCCACAAGACGGTTTTGATTTAAGTGAGTGATGAAATCAAGCAAAAAATTGCCGTGCTCTTACACCAATATCACGTGCATTTAATTGAGGACGATGTGTATGAAGAAATGCATTATGCGTCTAAGAAACCTGTTTCAATGAAATACTTTGATCAAAATAATATGGTCTTACATTGCTCTTCTTTTTCTAAAACGTTGGGCGCTGCATTTCGGGTCGGTTGGGTGCACGCCGGTAAATACTCTCAAGCGATTCAACACTTACAACTCATGAGTACTATTTCCGTCAATACCTTATTGCAAAATGCCTTGGTGGAATTTATTTCAAATTATCATTATGAAAAACATTTACGGGTCTTAAGAAAAAGTCTACAGCAACATAAATTACAGTTTTACCGTTATTTAGAAAGCCGCCTACCGACTGGATGCAAATTACAATATCATCCAAGTGGTTATTTTCTTTGGTTAAAACTACCAGAAAATATTGAAAGCATGGCGGTCTATGAAGCCTTAATTCAACAGCAGATCGGTGTTGCTCCAGGCCGTTTATTTAACGTATCAGAAGCCAAAACTCAATATATCCGTTTAAATTGTTCCTTTGCATGGAAGGATGAGATTCAACAGGCTTTAGATGCCCTCCTTAGTACAATCTCTGCACTTTCCTCAGATCAGATGAATATTTGACAATTTTTATTGTCATTATTATGCTCAAACAGATATTGTTCAAATACATATATTTGTTGTTGAGATTTTGTTGTTGAGATAACACCGAATTCATTCAACATTTACCAAAATTCAAAAAAAAAATAGGTTAGTTCATGGAAGATCACAAACACAGTCAACGCATACATGCCTTTAGTTCGGATGTACTCACAGATCTAGATGCTGTGGGGATTGCACAGCTCATCAAATCTAAAGAAGCCTCTGTACAGGAAATAACACAAGCGGCCATTGCACGTGCGGAACAAGTCAATCCGTATCTAAATGCCATTGAATTGGACTGTTTTCAGCGTGCTTTAGAGCAAAATCAATATGTTGAACATGGTCTATTTGCGGGCGTCCCTTTTTTCTTTAAAGATAATCTAGATTATCAAGGATTGCCATCACGCCATGGTTCAAAGGCCATAGGTTCAAAACCAGCCGATCGTAATCCTCAAATTAGCCAACAAATCTTAGATCAAGGTTTTGTCGTATTAGGAAAATCTAAACTGCCTGAATTTGGTCTAAATGCCAGTACCGAATATAAAGATGGCTCAGCCACCTATAACCCTTGGCATTTAGGTTATTCCTGCGGCGCGTCTTCTGGCGGTTCCGCAGCACTCGTGGCAGCCGGTGTAGTGCCGATTGCTCATGCCAATGATGGCGGTGGTTCAATTCGTATCCCTGCTGCATGCTGCGGTTTGATTGGATTAAAGCCTAGCCGTGGCCGTACTTATGACAGTGAAGCAGCAGGCTCTCTTCCGATTAATATCATCAGTGAAGGTGTTTTAACCCGTAGCATACGAGATACAGCGCATTTTTATGCAGGAATGGAGTCAAGTTATTACAATAAAAAACTGCCACGAATAGGCATGATTCATGGCCCTTCTAAACGTCGACTACGCATCGGTTTAGTCCCGCAATCGATTACAGGGCAAATAGATAGCGAAACGACTACAACATTAATGAATAGCGCAGCACTATTGGAAAAATTAGGCCATCATGTTGAAGAACTTCAGTTACCTTTTTCCTTAAGCTTTGTTGAAGATTTCAGTGAATATTGGGGGATGTTGTCCTTTTTACTGAGTACCTTTGGTAAGAAAATCTTTGGCGCTGACTTTAATCCAAAAGATTTAGATCACTTAACCGTTGGTTTATCGAAGTTGTATAAAAAGAACTTTTATAAAACCCCGCTGTTTCTGTATCGATTAAAGAAAATGCAGCAGCAATATCGTGAAATCTTTAAGCATTATGACGTTTTGCTATCGCCTGTACTTGCACATACCACACCTAAAATTGGCTATTTGTCACCTCAATTACCGTTTGACCAATTATTTGAACGTATTCAGAACTATGTGACTTTCACACCTATTCAAAATGTGGTGGGTGCGCCGGGTATGTCGATTCCTATGGGAGAAACGCAAAACGACGGACTACCGATCAGTATGCAAATATCAGCCGATATCGGTGATGAAAAAACCTTAATTGAACTGGCATATGAAATTGAAGAAGCTCAGCCATGGCGACGTATTCAAGATATGCCTCGAACTGCTTAACAAACCAATCAAAGAGTTAAAAAAGGGAGCTGATTGACTCCCTTTTTTATTTTCAAATCTGCGAATCAAAGCTTTTTAATAGATCACTGTTTAAATACAAGATGCTTAATTAAAATGATACGTCAGTCCTGCATATACCGCCCGACCTTCACCAGGTGTTAAACGAGCAGGATCTTTGCCGGCATCGTTATAGCCCGGTGTCACGGTAGATGCATATTTTTTATTAGCCATATTTCTGAAATCCAACCAAGCCATATACTGTTTTTGCGGTTGAATATAGCCGAACGATGCTCCCCAAATTTGCCAATCTTTTGCGTAGAAACTATTGGCATAGTCGGTTGCGACCTTTGCGGCATAAAGTGTATTCACCGCAGCATAAAAGCCTAAAGGATGTTCGTATTTCAGTTCAGCCTGATAGATGTGTTTTGGTATACCTGCAAGCTCATTTTTTCCAAATACCGCATCATTTTTATAGTGAAAATCATTCAAGGTATAGGCTTGTTTTAGCTGAACCTGTCCATATGTATCATTTTGCCAAAGTGAACTGTTTAAACCGACTTCAATCCCTTGATGGATGGTGTCTGAAGCATTCGATTCGTAAATTATCGGATTAGGCTCTGGTTGGATTTCAACAGCCAACAGTTCATTTTTAACCTGTGAATAGTAATATGCAATATTCCACTCACCCAGTGCATGTTGACCACGCCCACCTAGTTCAAGAGTATTCGCTGTCTGACTATTCAAATGAATCGGAGCATTTTGGCGTCCCGTCGCTGCGCCACTTTCATCGGGGAACTTTTGATCCGAACCCCAAATTAAAGCCCATGGATGTGGTGCTTCTAAGCTTCGACTGACATTGGCAAAGAGCTGTGTTTCTGGTTTGATTTGATATCGAAAACCTAGCGATGGCAGGACATTCCATTCACGAATATTTTCTTTATGGCTCTGCACAGGCCATGTCACTTCACTTTCACGATGGGTGTACGCCAATGCAACTCGACTATCGAGCCAAAACTGTGGGTGTAGTGCCAAGGCATTGGCATAATGTAAAACATAGTCACCACCTTGGTAGGTATAATGCCGCGTTTCTGTACCCGCAGCATAGGCGCCTTGCGCTACACGCAAGCGTTCAACGACCTGACTATCTGGCAAATGCGTAGTACTACGAAAACCTAAGGTATTTTGGCTTTCATGCCCCCACAAGATTCGGTCAAATTGGTAGTTAAATAAGGTACTGATATCATCATAGTCAACATCAGTACTATAAAGTCCTTCTTGCAAATCCATCGGATAATGATGATAGGCCAGACCCAACTGTAAACGATCGCCCGAGTCCAAAGTCATATTGGTTTTATTCGCCAACCAAAGACTTCCCGGCTGCGGACGATTATTATTCAGCGAGATATTTTGGGCTACTGCTTGTTTTGGATTTTGTTCAATCTGTTGTTGGGTTAGACGTCCCGGCGTTTGGTGTTCAGTCTCTCGGTAACGCAGATAAAAACGTGTATCTAGGTTAGGGTTTATTTTATATCCCACATTGGCCGATAAACCTTTGCTCTGGCTTGAAGCATGATCTTGAAAACCGTCATCATCACTTTGTGTTAAGGAAAGATAATAGTCTAAGTCACCGATTTGTTGTCCTGAACTGATTTCACTTTTTTGATAACCGTGGCTGCCCATTTCATGATGCACTGACAGTTTTGCTGCATTTTTTCCTGTTGGGCTTGCATAGTTAATTAGACCACCCAAGCTTAATGCGCTACGTGTTAAACCATTAGCCCCTCGTAAAACCTCTATATGGTCTACCCACAGCGGCTCAAGCAGTTCATAAGGTGTTCCTCCTGGCCCTGTAAATGGCAAATCATCTAAGGTCACATACAACCCTGAAGCATGCGCCCCCGGTGCACGATTGATCCCCGAGCCACGTATCGACAGTTTTACCCCTTCATTTCCTGAAGATGCTGCGTAAATCCCCGGTTGATTTTTAAATAAATCAGCATTTGTTCGCTTGGGTATATCTTGAATGTCTGCTACAACGATTGCATTGGTTGCACCATTTACTTTGGTCAGTGCTTTTTTTATTTTTTCATCCATTGAACTTTGTTCAACGTTGATGGTGATTTCAGGTAATACATTGCTATCTGCAACACTATACTGTGCCATTGCAGTAAGCATCATCAGGCTTAAAAGCTTAAGTGACGTGTTGTTATATTTGGAAAATTGAGGGACATCCATGATTGCGTCTTCTAAGTGAAACGAAATTGACGGCAAGGATTGTAGTGTGTTTTATCGTCATGTATGTATCAAAATATTTCAAAATTCATGATTTTTATCAATATCCTTCTTCGTATTTTTATATTCAAATGATTTGTTAAATGAAATAAAACAGATAATTATATTTTTTAGTCAAAAAATAAAAGTTTCTAAATAAGATAAAAGCCCTCAATCTGAGAAGATCAAGGGCGTGTATTGATTAAGAGTACGCATTGAAAGATTGTCGGAAAGTCAGATGTCAAAACCTGAACATACTTCCAATCACGCTCTCGTTAAATTGATATTGAAATTTCTAAGGCAATTTAAATTAAACAATTCTCTGTAACAGCATTAGAAGTTGTACATCGCGACTGCATTGATTCGATTATCTTCACCTTTAGTACTGCCATTTGGTGCAGCGCCAAAAGCTTCACGTTCACCATAGACATATTCCAGACCTAAACTAATCGGCTTAACAGGGCTGTAAAATACATTTGCCCATGCTTGCCACAAGTTTTTATTGGCCTTGGTTTTATCGACTAATGAGTTGACATAATCTGCATTGTTATCTGCTTTCATATAACCATAGCCCAATGTTCCGCGCCATTGTGCTGAAATTTGTTGAGTTAAACCTACTGTAATCGAGTCAAATTCATTGGTGGCGATGATGTCTTTATCCGCATTGGTCACAAAACCTTGGTTGGTCCATGACACAAAACTACTGTCGCCTTTGACATGGTAATAATCCGCTTTGAGCACTGTTTTATCCGTCAAATCTAGCTTTGCGCCCAGACCAAGTCCCCATGCGGTTTCTGTATCCGTATCCGTTTTCTTTTCAGCACCCATCGCACGTGCGCTCAACATGAGTGTATCTGTCATTTTATGGTTTAACCGCGCTGTTAATGCAGGCAAACGCATATTTGAACTGTCATCCTTAGAATTTTCTGCTGCAAGCACAAGATTTGTCTCAGGACTAAATTTGTGACTATAGCGAACTTGCGGTGTACGTTTAACAGCACCACCAACATAGCCCAATGCATCAATAGTTTCAGGCATATAATCAGGTACAGCAAAGTTAGACCATGTTTGCCCCACCAACCAATCACCATAGGTCAAATAGGCATGACGAATCCTCAGTCCATCATTTGCGCCCAAAAAGTCGACTTCAATTTTACCGCCTACATCGCCCACTTGAGTCGGCGTTTTAAAGTCTAGTCCTAAACGTGTGGCAGCAAGTGTTGCTTTTAAACGATCTGAACTTTCAGCATTCCCTTCTAGCGGAACACTATTCATTTGGTTATACAGGCGAGATAAGCTGCCGCCTTCTGCCTGATAAGATGCATCTGCACGCACATTGCCATACAAGCTAAACTCAGCGCCCGATTTGGTATTTAAACTCAGGCTCGGTGTTTGAGTCGGTTTTTGATTCTGCACAGCAACTACAGGCCCTTGTTTTACGTCTTTGATTTCACTCGACAAAGTGTTTTGCTGTTGAACATATTGCTGCATCATGGCTTTTAACGCTTTGACTTCTTCACGCAACTGTTCAACTTCAGCCTCGCTGACTGCCGCATGTGTCCACATGGGGAACACAGCTGCACAAGCCAGTAGCATCGGTTTCATTTTAAAGGTTTTTTTGACTAAATTTAGCTTTTGAGTTTTCATCCTGACCTCGATTTGGGCGATGCCCTTTCCTTATTTTTTGTCACAATTTCCCACTAGCCCTCATGCTGTGCATCAGGGCCTAGAAACTTAAAATTTTGGGGTAATGTTAAATCTTTAAATATCGGCTTAATTCGCTGGATTTTTGATAGCTTGCGTATTGGGTTTTGGCGATTGACCTTGAGTAGATGCCTCTACAGACGCTTGCAAATTCACCATAAATATTGCTAAAGAAGCAATGACACCGGGAATGGCTATCACCAAGAAGTTCATTTGATGCGGCAAATTCATGGTTAACAGCGCACCAGTAAGTACCGGTCCAACGATTGCACCAATTCGTCCAATGCCCGATGCCCAGCCCATACCTGTAGAACGTACCGTGGTTGGGTAGTATTGTGCGACAAAGGTATAAAGTAAGATTTGTGAACCGATGGTAGCTGCACCTGCAACAGCAATTAAGGTATACAGAACCATTTGCGGACTGTTAAAGCCCAGTAAGATTAAAGCCAACGCGCCACACATGAACATGATGCTCAGCACTTTTTTGATATGAAATCGGTCTGCCAAAGCACCACCACCAATAGCACCTACCATTCCACCAATATTCAGCGCAAAGAGGAAAATCATACTTGCACCAAGCGAATAGCCAGCTTGAATCATCAATTTTGGTAACCAACTTCCAAGTGCATATACCATCAATAAGCACATGAAAAATGCAATCCAGAACATGAACGTACTGAAACTACGGCCTTGTTGAAATAATGCTTTTAACGGAGCGTTATCTTCTTCAGAAACTTCATTGAGTACAAATTGTGTATCCGTTGTGAGGACTTGTTCAGGGGCAATTTTAGAGACAATCGTTCGAGTCGTATCTGTTTGATGCTTTGAGGTTAAATACATCAATGACTCAGGGAGGAATTTCCAAATTAAAGGCAATGCAAGACATGGAATAATCGCAATATAAAACATGATTTTCCAGCCATATACTGGCACTAACCAAGCACCCAATAATGCTGAAGCCATACCACCAATGGCATAACCACTAAACATTAGTGCAACCAAGGTGCTACGTATACGTTTTGGCGCGTATTCTGTCATTAACGCGACCACGTTCGGCATAACGCCACCGATGCCTAGACCGGCAAGAAAGCGTAAAATACCAAACTCAACGGGAGTACTTGCAAAAGCGCCGCAAAAGGTAAAACCACTAAAAATACCGACGCAGATCATAATGGTTTTTTTACGACCAATTTTATCGGACAGTGTGCCAAAACACATGGCACCAAACATCATGCCAAATAAAGCCGTACTTGCCAGTAAGCCGGCTTGTACCGCAGATAATGACCACTCTTGCATCAACAAAGGTAAGGCAACGCCATAGATCACCAAGTCATAACCGTCAAAAATAATAATCAAAAGACACCAAATCAAAACACCCCAATGAAATGGCGTAAATTTGGCTTCATCAACCAAGGTATTAATATTAATTTTCTGGTTTTGCATAGCCCACCTCCTAATTGTGAAGCTTGTAAAATTCGCTTTTCACAATGAATAAGTCGGTGCTTAATGTCCAAAACCGATTAGGCATGTTTGTATACCTAAAAAGTTGAATACAAATTAATCCCTTGATTCCGCTTTATTTTAAATAGATCATTTCATAACAGCAGTTCATCTGAACGTCTAGCGACAGCATACTCAAAACACAGCACGATCATATGGAATAGCTTCTAAATCATACACTTGATAAACACTATCAAATAAACCACGAATATCTTCGCTTTCATCCATATTACGCACAGCCATAAATACAGGGCTAATCGCGGCTTCGTCTAAGATAGGAACAAAGGTTAAATGTGTTAATTGCACACTTTTGGCACTCATTGGGGTGATACAAACCCCTTCATTCGCTGCAACAAAGCCTAGTGCCAGTTGTAATTCACGTACTTCACGTACTTTTTTAGGTTCTAAACCATACTCTGAAAATATGCCACGCACTTGGGTCGAAAAGTTTGGTTTGTTGTGATTTGGATAAAAAATCAATTGCTGATCGATCAGATCTGCAAGATATACCCCTTCCTTTTTTTGTGCCAATGGATGACTAGCATGTAAGGCTACCACTAAGCGTTCTTCACGCAGTAAAACCCGTTTGATCGCGGGGTCTGAAATACGCAAACGCCCAAAGCCGACATCTATACGACCTTCCTTTAATGCTTTGATTTGTTCTGTGGTCGCCATTTCCTCCATTTCTATTTTTAAATGTGGATGTTGTTGTTTAAATAAATACAAAATATTCGAAAGTAAACCAAACAATAAAGAGCTCACAAAACCGATTGTCACGGTCCGTTCTGTCAAACCGATTCGTTTCGTCATTGATTTAATTTCTTCTGCATTAGACAAAAGTTTTAAAGCATGATGATAAAAAAATTGACCTGCTTCTGTAGTCTTAAGCGGACGGCTACCTCGTTCAAATAATTGAATTCCAAGCTCATGTTCCAAATTTTGAATCTGCCGACTCAAAGGTGGTTGAGCTATATATAGTTTTTCTGCCGCTTTGGTAAAACTCTGCTCTTCAACCACCGCGACAAAGTATCTTAAGTGTCTTAGTTCCATGGTTATCGATACCTATTAAGTATAATAAAATGCAAATTTGATCTTCGACGTGAAGATTTTATTCTTTTAAGGTATATCACATAGACAGGATTAAGCAAATTTAATCCCATCCAACAGATCAAAAACATCGTGCAGCGCATTACCTGAAAGAAGCTTCAGCCGCTACACGAAACAACTTAAAAAGTATTGTTAGACAACCAAACAAGGAACGTGGCAGCCAAAGACCTCTTTTATCGAGTGATAGCCACCCATACTTAAATGCATACTTAAGGAGATATAGTATGAACCGTCAAGAGATTGATGTTCTGGTTAAACAAATGAACGTAGATACAGCGACAGGGCCTGTTGACCAACGTGTACAGCAAGTTGTGGTACGTTTATTGGGTGATTTATTCCAAGCGATTGAAGATCTGGATATTACTCAAACTGAACTATGGAAAGGTCTAGAGTATTTTACAGACGCGGGTCAAGCAAACGAATTAGGTCTTTTAGCCGCAGGTTTAGGTTTAGAGCACTATCTTGATTTACGTGCCGATGAAGCTGATGCGAAAGCAGGTATTACAGGTGGTACACCACGTACCATTGAAGGCCCTTTATATGTGGCTGGCGCACCTGAATCAGTGGGCTTTGCTCGTATGGATGATGGTACGGAAACCGATAAAATTCCAACATTGTTTATTGAAGGTACAGTAACAGATACCGAAGGCAACATCATTGAAGGTGCTAAAGTTGAAATTTGGCATGCCAACAGCCTAGGTAACTATTCTTTCTTTGATAAATCTCAATCTGACTTTAACCTTCGCCGTACGATTCTTTCTGACCAAGACGGTAAATATGTTGTACAAACTACGATGCCAGTTGGTTATGGCTGCCCTCCAGAAGGTACAACTCAATTTGTTTTAGACAAATTAGGCCGTCATGGTAACCGTCCATCACATGTTCATTATTTTATCTCTGCACCGGGTTACCGCAAGCTAACTACTCAATTCAACATCGAAGGTGATAAATACCTTTGGGACGACTTTGCCTTTGCAACTCGTGATGGTCTGGTGGCAACTGCTGTTGATATCACAGACGAAGCTGAAATTGCACGTCGTGGTCTAAACCAACCGTTTAAGCACATTAGCTTTAATGTTGAGTTAGTTGCTGCACCAAATACTGAAGTAGATCGTCGACGCGCTAGCGCTTAATTACTCAATCTAAGGAAGCCGAGCTGTCTCATCCAAGTTTGACAACTCGGTGACTATCCCCTCATTGGACAGTCGGAGAATGGACATGCCACGTATTCCTGTAATTAACACCAGCCATCTAGATCGTATTGATGAACTTCTTGTCGATAATTTTGACACTGGTGAATTTAAACTGCACCGCTCAGTATTTACTGATCAAGCGTTATTTGATCTTGAAATGAAATACATTTTTGAAGGTAACTGGGTGTATTTGGCGCATGAAAGCCAAATTCCAAATAACAATGATTATTACACGACTCATATCGGTCGCCAGCCGATCATCATTGCACGTAACCGTAATGGTGAACTGAATGCCATGATCAATGCCTGCTCACACCGTGGCGCACAGTTATGTCGTTATAAAAAAGGCAACAAAGCAACATATACTTGTCCATTCCATGGTTGGACCTTTAATAACTCAGGTAAATTGCTCAAAGTTAAAGACCCTGCCGAAGCGGGTTATTCAGATTGCTTTAACCAAGATGGCTCACATGACTTGAAAAAAGTCGCACGCTTTGAAAGTTATAAAGGCTTTCTATTTGGTAGCTTAAATCCTGATGTGCCAAGTCTAGAAGAATTCTTAGGTGAAACCACCAAAATTATCGACATGATCGAAGGTCAGTCGGAAAACGGTTTGGAAGTTTTACGTGGTTCATCTACCTATACCTATGAAGGTAACTGGAAACTGACAGCTGAAAATGGCGCAGATGGCTATCACGTTTCAGCCGTGCATTGGAACTATGCAGCAACCACACAGCACCGTAAAGAAGCACAAGCGGCAGATAATATTCGTGCTATGAGTGCGGGTTCTTGGGGCAAGCAAGGTGGTGGTTCTTATGGTTTTGACAATGGTCACATGTTGTTATGGACCCAATGGGCAAACCCAGAAGACCGTCCAAACTTTAGCAAAGCCGATGAATATACCGAAAAATTTGGCGCGCCGATGTCGAAATGGATGATCGAACGTTCACGTAACCTATGTATTTATCCAAACGTTTATTTGATGGATCAATTCGGTTCACAAATTCGCGTTTTACGCCCGATTTCTGTCAATAAAACTGAAGTCACCATTTACTGTATCGCCCCTGTCGGTGAAGAGCCAGAAGCACGTACACGTCGTATTCGTCAATATGAAGACTTCTTTAATGCTTCAGGCATGGCAACACCTGACGATTTAGAAGAATTCCGTGCCTGCCAAGCAGGTTATGCAGGGATTGAACTGGAATGGAACGACATGTGCCGTGGTTCAAAACACTGGATTCATGGACCGGATGATGCAGCCAATGAAATTGGATTAAAACCACTATTAAGTGGCATCAAAACCGAAGATGAAGGTCTTTACCTTGCTCAGCATCAATATTGGTTAAAAACCATGAAACATGCCATCGCTGAAGAAAAAGAATTGGCAGAACAAGTCGCAAATGAACAAGGAGATGTCGCATGAATGCAACTGCACATTTAGACAGCGTAAGCATTGAAGCTGTATCTCAGTTCCTCTACCGCGAAGCGCGTTTTTTAGATGATGAACAGTGGGATGAGTGGCTAGCGTGCTATGCCCCATCTGCATCATTTTGGATGCCGGCTTGGGATGACGATGACCGCCTGACAGAAGATCCGCAGTCTGAGATTTCTTTGATTTATTATCCAGACCGCCAAGGTTTAGAAGACCGTGTCTTCCGCATTAAAACTGAGCGTTCATCTGCCACGATGCCAGATACCCGAACCAGCCACAACATTAATAACGTCGAGATTATTGAACGTGATGGTGACAAAGTAACGGTGCGTTTTAACTGGAACACCTTAAGTTTCCGCTACAAAACCAACTATAGCTACTTTGGCATGTCACGTTATGAAATTGATTTTTCAGGTGAGCAGCCAAAAATCCTCAGCAAATATGTTGTTCTGAAAAACGATTATATCAACCAAGTTATTGATATTTATCACCTCTAAAAGCTTATTTTACTAAGCAAGGTTTTACTTTCAGCCAGAAGGATATTTGGCTGAAAGGACACGTTATACCAGATTTTCAAAAGGATATTCAGCCATGTCAAACCATAATGTTGCACTTCAATTTGAAGATGGCGTTACTCGTTTTATTAGTGTTGCTCAAGGTGAAACCTTATCCGACGCAGCCTATCGTCAAAAAATCAATATCCCTCTAGATTGCCGTGATGGCGCATGTGGGACATGCCGTGCATTTTGTGAGTCGGGAACTTACGACATGCCTGAAGAATCTTATATCGAAGACGCTTTAACCCCCGAAGAAGCTGAGCAAGGTTATATTTTAGCTTGCCAATGTCGTCCAAGTTCAGATGCTGTTTTCCAAATCAGTGCATCATCTGACGTGTGTAAAACTGAAATTCATGAGTTTCAAGGCACATTGTCTCGTGTTGAAAATATGTCGGATTCTACGATTACCTTTGATATTCAACTGGATGAAGATCAACCTGACATTAACTTCTTGGCAGGTCAATACGTCAATGTCGGCATTCCGGGGACTGAAGAAACACGTTCGTATTCGTTTAGTTCAAAGCCGGGCAATCGTTTAACAGGCTTCGTGGTTCGTAATGTCCCTGAAGGAAAAATGAGTACCTTCCTGAGTGCCAATGCGAAAGCCGGCGACAAAATGACCTTCAAAGGTCCTTTTGGTAGTTTTTATCTGCGTAATGTCGTTCGCCCTGTGGTCATGCTTGCAGGTGGTACAGGTATTGCGCCGTTTATGTCCATGTTACAAGTGCTTGAAGAAAAAGGTTCTGAACAACCTGTTCGTCTTGTATTTGGCGTAACCAATGACTTTGACATCGTGGCAAAAGACAAGCTCGATGAATTACAAAGCAAACTCCCTTGGTTCGAATACCGTACTGTGGTCGCTCACCCTGAGTCACAGCATGAACGTAAAGGCTATGTGACCAGTCATGTTGAAAAAGATTGGTTAAACAACGGCGATGTGGATATTTACCTCTGTGGTCCCGTGCCGATGGTCGAAGCGGTACGTGGCTGGTTAGATACCGAAGGCGTTAAACCAGCAAACTTCTTGTTTGAAAAATTCTCAGCGAATTAAGGGAGAATAGTTTAATGTCAGAACAAGCTAGATTTAGCAATAAAGTTGTTATTGTAACCGGTGCCGCACAAGGTATCGGTCGTGGCGTCGCACTACAAGTGGCCCGAGAAGGCGCTCAAGTGGTATTGGCAGATCTCTCAGATTTTGTTGAAGATACGCTGAACGATATTCAAGCCCATAATGGCGATGCCATTATTGTTAAAGCCAATCTTGAAACATATGCAGGCGCTCAATCAGTTGCTACCCAAGCCATTGAAAAATATGGCCGAATTGATATCTTGATCAATAACGTTGGCGGTGCGATTTGGATGAAGCCCTTCCAAGAGTTTTCAGAAGAAGAAATCATTAAGGAAGTTAATCGTTCATTATTTCCAACTATGTGGTGCTGCCGAGCTGTGTTACCTGAAATGATTAAAAATCAGCAAGGGACGATTGTAAATGTATCTTCTATTGCAACCCGTGGTATTAACCGTGTGCCATATTCAGCGTCAAAAGGTGGGGTCAATGGCTTAACCGCTGCACTCGCTTTTGAGCACGCAAAAGATGGTATTCGAGTCAATGCCGTAGCCACAGGTGGCACAGAAGCACCACCACGGAAAGTACCAAGAAACGCCAACCCATTGTCAGATCATGAAAAACAATGGATGCAAGACGTGGTCGATCAAACCATTGACCGTACATTCTTGGGGCGCTATGGCACAATTCAGGAACAAGTCAATGCCATCCTATTTTTGGCATCCGATGATTCATCTTATATGACAGGAACAGTCGTCCCTGTTGGTGGTGGAGATCAAGGTTAAACGATACCATCATTGGTTGAATTCAACAGGCTCATTGACATAGTCGCATGGAGGCAAAAACGATGGTACCCCTGTTAAAAACATTAAAAGAAGATTGGTCGATCTCAGCGACGGTTGCAGGATTTTTAGCCGTGCTGATCTCCTATTCAGGTCCACTGATTATTTTTTTCCAAGCCGCACAAAAAGCCCAAGTCTCCCCAGCCATGATGATTTCATGGATTTGGGGCATTTCTATTGGTGCAGCACTGGCGGGTATTTATCTCTCTATTAAATATAAAACCCCAGTGATTACCGCGTGGTCAGCGCCCGGTACGGCTCTTTTAGTCACCCTCTTTCCGAATATTTCGCTGAATGAAGCCATAGCGGCTTATATCACGTCTGCTATTGTTATTTTTTTGATTGGAATCACCGGCTATTTTGACAAACTCCTAAAATGGATTCCTCAAGATGTCGCTGCGGGAATGATGGCAGGTATTTTATTTCAGTTTGGGCTTGGACTGTTCACTGCTACAGATAGTATGCCGATCATTGTCTTTGGCATGTTATTGGTCTTTCTGATTTCTAAAAGACTATCGCCACGCTACGCGATGATTTGGGTCTTACTGACTGGAGTTGTATTGAGTTTTTCATTAGGAAAAATTAATCCTGTTGATGTGAATTTTCAACTCGCTATACCGCAGTTTATTGCCCCAATTTGGACTTGGAACTCAACTTTAAATTTGGCGATTCCCCTAATTTTAGTCAGTCTGAGTGGTCAATTCCTTCCGGGGATGGCGATCATGAAACTCAGTGGATATGACACGCCAGCCAAGCCGATTATCACAGCGACCAGTATTGCCTCGCTCGTTGTCGCATGTGTCGGAGGCATTACCATTGTTTTAGCGTCTATTACTGCAGCCATGTGTATGGGCAAAGATGCACATGAACTTAAAGAAAAACGCTATATAGCCGGTATTGCCAATGGTATTTTTTATATTTTAGGCGGCTTATTTGCAGGCAGCATTGTCATGTTATTTAGCCTATTACCTAAAGAGTTGGTCGCTGCACTTGCAGGTCTAGCGTTATTAGGAGCGATTGGAACAAATATGTCGGTTGCGATGAAAAATGAAGCCAATCGTGATGCGGCGCTGATTACCTTTTTAGCGACAGCCTCAGGTATGCATTTTTTAGGGCTAAGCTCTGTATTTTGGGGGATTTGTATCGGTGTCGCGGCACATGTCATTTTGACCAAACGTGTAACTACACAAGCGCCGATGACAACGGCTCAAGATTCTAAAAGTTCATAATATCCAAAAGCATTACTACTACAAAGAAGATGGAAAATTACATCTTCTTTGTTTAATCTACAACTAAATGCTTTCATTTAGTTGTAGATTAATTCAGGCAACTCTCGATGAGCGATTTCAAAAGCTTCTTGCGCATCTAATCCCACAGCAGTCAATAAAAGCTCTGCAACTTTGGCAATCCAGTGAACCCTTTAGGCAAATAAGCATAGCAACGCACAGATTCAATTTTTATGATGAAGTAATCGCCACCTAGCCTTAGTTTAAAAAAAACCATCTAATTTGAACCAACATAAACTTTATCATCAGCGTAAATCTAAAGGTTTTTACCCCCTAAGAAGATCATTTATTAAACAGAATCAATTAACTAAATGATATACTTCAATCAAACTTCAAATGAAAAAAATCGTTAATTAAATTTATAAATGCTTGCACACTAGGTGATGTATTTGTACTGCGCTTACTCATATATAAGTTGATTGTTGGAAGATCCGTATCTAACTTTTTGACAATAATATTTTCATAAGCAATATCTGCAATATAACTCGGTAAAATCGTACACGACTGTGTGATATTGATTGAATTAATGTTGAATAAAATATTACTGGCGCGTTGGATGATTTTTAAGTTGATCTTTTTATCTTCTGCAAATTTTAAAATCTTATGATGCAGAACTGACGACACTTCCTCAGCAGGTATAATAAAATCTATTTCTTCTAAAGATTTGACTGATATTTTATTTTGATTTGCAAATGGATGCTGATTATTCATCAAGAAAATCAAAGGCTCTTCAAAAATTAACTGACTCGAAATTTCATGGTTATTAATATCTGCCCTCGATATGGCGATATCAATACGTCCATTATGTAAATCACTGATGATTTGAGTGTCATTTAAGCTTAAAAGTTCAACCTTTAAGTCAGGAAACATCTCTGTGAGTTTCGGAATAATAAAAGGGAAAATTTTCATTTCTGCAACAGGTACAAAGCCAATGGTGATTTTTTGGTCTTTGGCTTTTTTGACTTGGCGCGTCATCGCTACTGCTTTATCGGCACATTCCAAAATATTTTTGGCATGTTCCAAAAAAACAATTCCTTCATCGGTCAGTTCAACTTTACGTTTAGAGCGAATAAATAACTGTACGCCAATAAACTCTTCGAGGTCTTTGATTTGTTGGCTAAGAGAAGGCTGAGCCGTATAAAGTTTTAAGGCCGCTTGGCTAAAATTAAGTTCTTGTGCAACCATGACAAAATATTTTAAATGTCTTAATTCCATTTAAGTCACCTGTGTAGTCCAATCCTTAGGACGTTTTTGATACAATTCTGTTAGCAAGCTAAAATAGTCTTATATTTTGTGGTGAAGTGTTCATTTTTTATTTAAATATCATTTTTTCTCATATTTTACTTCTAAATAGTTCAAAATTTTTAATCAATTGAACTTATGCTAAATTTTTGTGATTTCAAAAGTGCATCTTCTTTAATACTGCTAAATTCATATTAGAAATACATTTTCAAATAAATATTTTGACAATACAGAATCAAAAAAAAGGATCATGTTGCATCATCCCTTGTTATTGATCTTTGAATTATTTACGTTTTTTCTTACCACTGAGCAGATCTATGGCTTGGGCATAACGTGTAGGTGCAATCCGCTGAATTAAATCAATGATTTTGGCGTCATTGCCGATTAAAACACGACGTTTATTCTGTTTCACTGCATCTAAAATCACTTTTGCTGCAACTTCAGGCGGTGTTTTCAGCACTTTATTAAAGGCTTTCGTGGCTCTATCTGGATTCATACCCAACGCGCGAATACTGTCACTCATACGTGCGCTATTTGCAATATTGGTTCGAATTCCACCCGGATGCACGCAGGTAGCGCTCACTCCGACATTTTCCAAATCTAATTCTTGACGTAAAGATTCTGTAAAACCACGGACTGCAAACTTAGTTGCATTATAGGCACTTTGAGTCGGTTGAGCTGTCAAACCAAATAAGCTGGAAATATTCACAATATGTCCATCACCACTTTGTTTTAAATACGGTAAAAATGCTTTTGTCCCATACACCACGCCCCAGAAATTGATATTCATAATCCACTCAATTTCATCATAATGCATACCTTCTACTGTGCTGGCTAGCGCGACACCCGCATTATTAAAGATCAAATTGACCTGACCAAATTCAGCTTGGGTTGCAGCCGCCCATTGCTCGACAGCGGCACGATCAGATACATCTAACTGGGTCTGAGTTATTTTCACACCGGTGTGCTTAATCATTTCAGCCGTTTGTGCAAGGCCGTCGAGGTTGCGATCACTTAATGCTAGATGCGCACCTGATTGAGCCAGTTGAATGGCTAATTGCTGTCCAATACCTGAACCTGCTCCAGTAATGGCTGCGACTTTGTTGTTAAAATTTTTCATCGTTATTCCTATACACACTTAATCCAGTTCAGTGATCAAGCCGCATTTTCGTATTATTCATAGCACAAGCTTAACGAGTTCTAATCTATGAATGAAATGATTTTATTTAATTCTAAAATATGAATGCTATACATAGCTATTTAGCGTTATTTCTTCAAATCAAATGAATGTAATTCGCCATGATTAGAGCAAAAATTAAAAGCTTTAATGAGCCTTTTAGCTCCTGCTTTTTTGCGGATTGTAGCTCCAATTTTTTTTAATCAAATTGCGTTTGATATTTATAAAAGTGATACAAACCCCAAATGTTATAAACAAAGCTCAACATTTATTCTATTTTTCTACACGATCCAGATTCTACATATTCAAAATCAGTATATAAAATCCACAATATATACTTATTTTTTTGTGAATATAGCCCTTGAAGACAACAAGGCTGATGCTTTGTAATTTTCCAAGTCTTGTGTATCCACCTTTTGGAAGATCAGGGATGCACATCTCTTACTATGTTCAATAGAGGTTCTAAAATGATAAAAACAACTCTTAGCCTAATCGGTTTGTCACTGGTGTCTAGCTTAGCTTTGGCTGCTGATCCATTGCATGGTACTAAATGGAAAACCATCGATGACCAAACCAAAAAACCTTTATCTGTAGTTCAATTTAATGAAACATCAAAGGGCGTTTTATCTGCAAAAATCGTTGATGTACTCACCCCGGGTGAAGCAGAAAACTGCCAAAAATGTGTAGGTAAATTCCACAATAAACCACTACTCGGTGTGCAAATCGTCAATGGTTTGAAAAATACCGGTAAAAATACCTATGACGGCGGTAAAATTACTGACCCGAAAAATGGTAAAACCTATAGTTTCAATGCCAAAATGTCGAATGACGGTAAGACCTTGAATGGTCGTGGCTATATTGGTGTATCTGCGCTTGGACGCAGCCAGACATGGATACGTGTAAACTAATCCGTATCGTACAAATTCAAAAAGCGACTCGATTGAGTCGCTTTTTTGCATGAAAATTTCAAATTTAAAAATTTTGGAATTTATATATTAAACGGTATAACGTTTGCTTAAACCCCATTCAGCTAATATGCGACGATAGGTTGTCGATGATCGATCTGCTTCGAAATGCGCCTCCATACTAATATCCAGTGGCAATTCCTCTGGTTTTTGACTTTCCACCATGTCCTTATCTTCAGCAAAAATTTGTGCATTAAAATCATAGACCGCTTGCAAATCGCCAGTGGTATCAAAATTACGAGTTATAGGCACAAATAAACGGGTTTTATTATGCGATACAGGACAACAAGCATTTAAGATTTTCAACACCCCATTTTCAGGAAAATCGATGGTTAAAATTGCTGAAAATGGTGGATAGACATCAAATGTTCTTTTCCATAAAAAATCTTCTGGCGCTAAATGTTGTAAGCCATGCGGATAATTACTCACATCACTGAGATATTCTGTATGTAGTCCATAGTCCGTACGTACTGTGGAATATTTTTGTACTTTAGGATTTTCACGGTCTGCAAAGCTCTCATGATGCACCCATGCGAAATGTGCAACATCAATAAAGCCTTCGAGCTGGCGCCCACTTGAACCACCAATATCTACATAAGGTGGCAATATAGATTGGTACTGCTCGTTATCCCACGTGTCTAAATTTGGAAAATTGGCCGTAGATTCATCTCGGTTAAATAAACTGGTCCACACCAATCCATATTTCAATACAACTGGAAATTTAGATAATGAAAAACGCTCTGAAATTTGTGTCAGCTCTGGCTGTGCAGGAATTTTTACACACCTTCCTGCGCCGTTATAATGTAAACCATGATATGGACAAATAATGTCTTCACCCTTGACCCAGCCTTTAGTTAATGGCACCCCTCGATGTGGACAGATATCACGAACCAAATGAATTTTTCCACTTTCAGTTTGATATAACGCCATTTTTACATCGAGTAATTGCACTTGTTGCGGTTCAATTGAAACATCTTCTACACGTGCAACGGGATACCAATGCTGCGCCAAAATATTCCAGTCGTTGGCATCAAATGTACTGCACTGAGGTTGGGTAAATAAATTGAGTACAGGAATGGCATTCATAGTTTATCTCGACATTTTCAATATTTCTTCAGCATTTAGCGCTATTTAAATTTTGCTAAATCCTTATTTTCTAAGTCGAAATTAAATTCTAAACACATTTCTGTCTATTAGAATGATTTGCATAGATTGTTCTATTTTTTAGAACATTAAGCGTTGATTACTGCTTGATTTGATAAAGCTGGCATGAATATCGCTTAAAATACATAACATTATGATTCGCTGATGACGCGATAGAGATTGAAGCCTGTATGTCGATTACCTTTTCTAGATTTTCTGAATATTTTATGGCGGTTGCACGGACTGGGAGTCTACGTAAAGCTGCTGAACAACTTTTTATTTCAGTCTCGGCAGTACATCGACAAATCGTTTTGGCAGAGGAAGAACTGGGGGTTGCCTTATTTGAACGACTCCCTCAGGGCTTAAAACTGACGCTTGCGGGTGAATTACTGTATGCCGATTTATTAAAATGGCAAAAAGAATATCAACTGACGCGAACTCGATTTGATGAAATCCAAGGCTTAAACCGTGGAAATATTGAAATGGGCTTTATTGCAGCTTTGAATGACAGTTTTGTCGTCGACTGTATTCAAAAGATGGCTGAAACTTATCCGTGGATCAACCTCAACATCAGCATGAATAGCAGTGAAGACATTTCCAGAAAAATCGTCGATGCAGAATTAGATTTTGGCATAATTTTAAATCCCAAAAGCCATAGCCAATTAGAGATTTTATCCTTTATAGAAATTCCGTTAGGCTTTGTGATGTCGCCGCATCATACCTTGGGTGGAATGGATAAAATTTATCTTTCAGATACATTAAATGAACGGCATATTTTACCGAGTGATCCACTCATTATTAGTGAATATGTACAGACTTTATATAAACATCATAAGTTTAGTCCGATTCAAAAGATCGAATGTAATGACATTAGAATGATATTGTCATTGGTTCAACAACAATTAGGCATCAGTTTGATGTCATACATGGATGCTTTGCCACTGCTTGAGAATAATAAGATTATTTTTAAACCGATCCGGAAAAAGGCTTACACAGTTTGACCATCGCTTTATGTGTCGCATCGAAACGCCAAACCTCTCGAATTTCTCAGATCATGATTAATCTTTTGGTGGAAAAAATGGAAGAAATTAAGATCAATTTAAAATCTTTGAACCCCTAAACCATTATTTAAGCTTTTTTGTCACTTAATTTTTTGTAAAAAAAATCCAGTGCGAATAATTCGTACTGGCTGCTGAAAGCTAAAGTTTTATTAGTTTATTTTTAATCCAATGGATTACCTACAATATTACTGATAATACCTTTCATAATATGATTGCCTTGTTCTTTACGCAGTTCTGCATACCATTCGCGCGTTACGCTTACATCTTTCATATGGGTTACATCACAACGCTTACGCGCTCGCAGAACCAATTCATTGGCACGTTCATTACGTTTATTTTGATAACGACGCAATGAATCTTGCAACCCTAAAGTATTGATTTGCAAAGAACGGGCTAAATATATTGCGTCTTCCATTGCTTGGCAGCCGCCTTGTCCAATATCCGGCGTTGTGCTGTGTGCTGCATCACCCACAATCACCACACGACCTTTGTAGAAATCTGCAAAAGGTTCAATATCATGAATTTCTACCCGATTGGTTTTTTTGGCATCTACAGCATCAATTAGCTTTTGAACCGGTTCACACCAGCCCTTAAAGTATTCTTTAAATAAAGCCTGATATTGTGTCCGGTCATTTTCTAAGCCTGCTACTAAAGGGACATCAAAGAAGAAATAGAATCGGTTGTCGGCAACGGGCATCAGCGAAACGCGTTTACCTTCACCTACAAATGTCGTCCACTGATCTGCCGCAGCAAATTCTTCTGAAATATCGACTAACCCGTTCCAATTGACATAACCAGCATAGCGGCGCTCAACTTGTTCCCCCAATACATACGCCCGTGTCAGTGAATGTGTACCATCGGCTCCAACTAATAAATCAGCCTGAACCTTACTTCCATCGGCAAAATGTGTGATCACTTGATCATCTTGTTCTGAGAAGCTCACCATTTTTTTGCCTAGATGAATATTCTCACGACCAAATTCATCCATGAGCATATTTTGTAAGTCTGCACGTGAAACTGGATAAGGTCGTTGTCCAACTTCTTCGATTAAAGGAAACAGACTAAACTGCGTCATAACATCGCCCGTTAAACCATCGATATAGGCTAAATGATCCATCTTGCCACCGAGTTTTTCGACTTGTTCGGTTAGCCCCAAATAGTTCAAACATTTGACACCGTTAGACCATAAAGAAATAGCAGCTCCAACAGGTAAAATTTGTTCTGCCTGTTCATAGATTGTTACTTGGTGTCCAAATTTTTTCAAAGCGATCCCAGTCGTTAGGCCCGCCATACCCGCACCAATAATTGTAATGTCCATCTATAACTCCCCTGTGTTTTTTAAATATCTTTCTCCTAAAAAGCGAAAAGCATGCCATTTTTTCAAAAAAGCAATAAAAAATCTAAAGTTGGCACACGCTGTGCTTCTAAACACGTGTAAATGCTTGTTTTTATCAAATGTTAAATTTTTAACGCTGAAAACAAAATGCATATGTTTTAAATGAAAATAGTGAATGGATTTTATATATGGCGACTTTACTCGCACCAAGTTTTGATATTCCTGCACAATTACAGGCACTTACAAATTTAGCTGATGACCGTATTGGTGCAAAAATACTTGATTGTTCAGATGATTTTTTTGCAGAAGCAAAACGCATGCTGCAATTTAATGCACCAATCTTTGTCGAAGATAAATTTGATGATCATGGCAAATGGATGGATGGTTGGGAAACGCGTCGTAAACGCCATGCAGGTTATGATTGGGCAATCATCCAACTCGGTGTTGCTGGTCGAATTCAAGCCTTAGATATTGATACAACATTCTTTACAGGGAATTATCCAGCTTCCGCATCAGTTGAAGCCTGTTTTGCACCGAGTGGTGAACTAGCACAGGCAGCATGGGTCAATATCTTAGGCAATACTGTATTGGGCCCGAGCCAACACCATATATTGAAGGTCTCAAATGATCAGGTTTTTACCCACGTGCGTTTAAATATATATCCAGACGGCGGTATTGCACGATTTAAAGTCTATGGTGAAGTTCAGGTTCAAATTCAAGACAGTACGAGCACATTAGACCTCGTTGCACTAGAAAATGGTGGACGTGTTATTGCTTATAGTGATGCTCATTTTGGACATCCACGAAACTTAATTAACCCTGGTCGCGGCATCAATATGGGAGATGGTTGGGAAACGAAACGTCGCCGTGCACCAGGTTTTGACTGGTGCATTTTGGCTTTGGGTCAATCTGGTGCAATAGAGAAAATTGATATTGATACTGCCCATTTTAAAGGCAACTTCCCTGCGCAGGTTTCTATACAAGCGATCTATGTAGAAGATGCCACTGACCCTCAACTGATTCCGCAAAGTATGTTCTGGCCGTTTTTGCTCGACGCACAAGACATGCAGATGGATCATATTCATAGCTTCGTTAGTGAGATTTTAAAGCATGAAAAAATATCGCATATCCGCATCAATATGATTCCTGACGGGGGGATTAGTCGCATACGGTTATGGGGAAAAATACATCTTTAATTGCAGTGTTAATCAAATAGGAAGCCTTCGTGCTTCCTATGTGTATGGTTTCAATTTTTTTTAATTAAATGCCCTATAAGATATCTAAACATGACACACAGCATAAAAATACAAGCTCTCAGTATTGAAGGCTTTGCGCCTTTTGGAGAGGTCATTTGCACGACTGGATATGATTTTTTCCACATCAATGATGCACATACAGAGCGATATCATGCCCTCGTGGAAACAGAAATTTCAGGTGATGCGGTTGCTGGAATTAGCATCTTTAGAAATATCAAAACGACTGAGTTGCCTTTTACGATTTCGATGTTAGAGCGGCATCCCAACGGCTCGCAAGCGTTTATTCCAATGCAAGCGCAAGCTTTTTTAGTGGTTGTTGCACCTGCGTTGGATGATCACAGCCCTGATCTTACACAGCTATGTGCTTACATTACTGATGGTAGCCAAGGAGTCAACTATCGTGCAGGAACATGGCATCATCCTCTCCTGACACTCGAAGCACCCAGTAGCTTTGCCGTCATCGATCGTATTGGCGCTGGGCATAATTGTGATGTGTTTCAGTTCCCAATGCCTATTCACATTTCAAATTAATGTATTTTTAGCTTAAACACTTACATTTAAATAGACTAAAAATCACTTAACCAATGGTTAATACTTACTTTATTTCATCTCTTAATATTATTTAATTTAAACCTAACGCATTAAAAAAGCCCTCTACTTCGAGGGCTTTTTTTATTCTATATAATCTTTATTCTATGAATCATCGTATGGTTCAAGACTTAAAATCTGCCATGATTAATGTTGCACATCTATTGCCATGCTTGGTTTTTTCACCTGATCTTTGCTCCTAGTCACTTCTTTATTTTTAAATAAATTCAAATGATTGAACACAATATTTAAAATAATCGCCATCAAACAAGTTGAACTGATACCTGAATGAAAGAGTGTTTGCACCCATTTCGGGAAGTTTGCATAGAAAGAATGATCGATAATTGGAATCATCCCTGCTGCAATTGCCGTCGCAACAATGATGAGGTTCTTTTGCTCGTTATAGTCAATTTTCGCCAAGGTACGAATACCACTTGCTGCGACCGTTCCAAACAAAACTAAACCAGCACCACCTAAGACAGGGACTGGAATTGCTGCAATCAGTCGGCCCATAATTGGCAGAACGCCTAATACGACTAAAATAATTCCACCCGCTGCGACAACAAAGCGACTTTTCACGCCTGTAATCGCTACTAAACCGACATTTTGTGCAAAAGCACTTTGCATGAATGAACCGAAAATTGGCGCTGCTGCACTAGATAGCATATCTGCACGTAAGCCATTGGTAATGCGCTCAGCATCCACTTTAGTACCAACAATTTCCCCGACAGCAATAATGTCTGCCGTCGTTTCAGTCATAATCACTAAAGTTACGATCAGCATGGCAATAATGGCACTTAACTCAAAAGTTGGCATACCGAAAGAAAAGAAGCTTGGAAATTGAATCCAGTTACCATTTGCAACATTAGAAAAATCTCCAAAGCCAAAGGCATAAGCCAGCACCGTACCAAAAACGATGGCTAACAAAATAGATAAACGTCGGATGGTTGCATTACGGGTTAAGTTCAGCGCAATCACAATACCCAAAGTCAAAAATGCCAAGCTGATGTTCTCAGCACTTCCCCAGTCTGGTGCTTTATTGTTCCCCCCCATCATCCAGCGTACCGCTACAGGCAGCAATGAAAGACCAATCACAGTGATCACACAGCCAGTCACAATCGGTGGGAAAAAACGAATAATTTTTGAAAAATAAGGTGCTAGAAAAAAGCCAATTAGAGATGCAACAATCACTGCGCCATAAACAGCAGAAAGCCCACCGCCTGCGGTTACTATGGCAATCATCGTCGCCACACCTGCAAATGAAACACCTTGTACTAAGGGTAATTTTGCACCGATATATTTCACACCTACGGTTTGTAGGATGGTCGCCAAGCCACCGACAAAAAGCGCCGCCGCAATCAATAAACCGATCTGCGCAGGTTCAAGTCCCGCGGCTGTACCAATAATCAATGGCGGAGCGATAATACCGCCATACATGGTTAATACATGCTGTAGTCCATAGGCAAGGCTTTTCCCTGCGCCTAAATATTCATGTTCTGGTGAAACTGTTTTATCTTGTTCTGTCATTTTTATATCCCCTATTTTTTAACTTTGCTCTTAGCTGCCACGATACGTTGAATATGCAAATGGGCTGATGAGTAAAGGAATATGAAAATGCTGCGAGGCATCTTTTACATAAAAATGAATCACAGCTTTTGGAAAAAAGGTTTCGGTATTTAAAGTCTGAAAATATTCAGCAGTCGCAAATTCAAGGCTATAAGCACCTGCTGTAAAGTCCTTCAGCGCAAAATCGTTAACGCGACCATCTGCATTAGTTTGGGCTGAACCTAGTAACTCTCCGTGTGCATTAAATAATTTAATGCTGACATTCGCTGCGGGTTTGCCTAGATTGGTATCTAAAATATGTGAGCTAATCATGTGCTAAGCTCCTGTTTTAATCTTAATAAGGCAATTTCAGCCAGTTGATGATGAACAATTCGTTTTTCGGTTTCAGGATCATTCAATAATCGATATTGCAGCGCCTGTAGTACATCTTCACTACTGAGGCCAGAAGCTTTGATTAAAAAGAGATATCCGTACTTTTTCTCATACGCGATATTGCCTTTGAGCAATGCAAATTGAGTTTCTTCATCTGCTGAAATTTCAGACTGTTCTCGATTAGAAAATTGTTGTTCCAAACTACTTAATTCAGCCTGTGCCTTTTTTTCACCAATCCGTGGATGGTTATCTAGAGCATTTTTGATTTCATCCCAAGTCCAAGCATTTGCAGCTTTTACTGCTTGCTCTGTGATTTGCGTGATAGAGGTATAAGGACGCTGCGCTACAATGTGTTCTGCCCAGCCTTCAATTTGCACACAGTGCTTTAAAAAAGTTTTTACATCTGCTTCGGATGCTTTATTAAATTCAACAAGTTGCACTATAAAATCGCCTAAAATTATTGAATGATTGTTCAAATTTAGTTTTGCAATATCAGTGCCAACCTAGGTCTATGATGTCAGTTACCTAAGTTCAGGCCTAAAAAAAGAGGAGCTAAGCTCCTCTTTATCCAAATATTTTTTTATTAGACTGCATGATGTGTATACCAATGTTCC
The DNA here is from genome assembly GCF_013418745.1 of Acinetobacter sp. YH12126. Lineage (NCBI taxonomy): Bacteria > Pseudomonadati > Pseudomonadota > Gammaproteobacteria > Moraxellales > Moraxellaceae > Acinetobacter > Acinetobacter sp. YH12126. Next base: position 245,997 of record NZ_VPBM01000006.1, read on the forward strand.
GCGATATCACCACGGCGACAGATCCAGACTTTTTCATGTGATTGCACATAATCTAAGAATCGTTGTAGTGCTTTAAAACGGCCTGGTCGCCCTAAAATACGACAATGCATCCCAATCGATAACATTTTTGGCGCGCTTTCACCTTCTGCATATAGCACTTCAAAAGCGTCTTTAAGGTATTGATAAAATTGTTCACCACTGTTGAAACCACCCGGTGAACAAAACTTCATATCATTGCTTTCGAGTGTATAAGGAATAATTAAATGTGGACGGGTTTGACCACTTTCATTCGTCAAATGACTCCAAAAAGGTAAATCATCACCATAGTGATCGCAGTCATATTTGATTTGCGGAAATTCAGCCAATAGCTGACGTGTGTTGGGACTGTCACGCCCTGTGTACCAACCAATAGGCGTCTTTCCAAATAATGCTTCAAGCACACTAATTGCCTGATCCATGTGCTGACGTTCCAACTCTATCGGCATATCCTGATAATGTAACCAGCGTTGACCATGTGAAACGACATCATAATTGGTTTGTTTGATCGCATCGACAATATAAGGATTGCGTGCTAAAGCCATACCAACGCCAAAGACCGTCATGGGTAAATCACGTTTTTTAAATTTTTCATGAATCCGCCAAAAACCGGCTCTGGAGCCATATTCATACATCGAGTCCATCGACATATGTTTGGCAGGAAAACTGGCCGCTCCAATAATATCGGATAAGAATTGTTCTGATCCTGCATCCCCATGTTCGATGTGGTTTTCTCCACCTTCTTCATAGTTCAACACGAACTGCACTGCGATACGTGCCTGATTAGGCCATACGACTTGAGGTACATCGCCATGATATCCAATTAGGTCTCTGGAATAATCCTGTTGTTGGATCTGGTCAATTAAGTCTTGTCCACGTAAGTAGCCTGTAGTCACTTCAACTTCCTAATTTGTTATATCAAACAGTAAAAAAATTAGGTAGAAGCAAGCAAATTATGCGCCAATGTCATAGATGGCTAAATAGCTTTTCATATCAGAGACCATTACCTTTTTTAAAATATTGAATGGTTGCCCTGAATCATCTGCAATGATTGAAATTTGCCAAATTTCATCTATTTCTGGAAAATTCTGATGCAGTTGATCAATGAAATAGTAATAACCTGGTGTATTTTCCGTAATATAAATGATTGTATTTGAACACAATAGACTTCTTTCATAATTCATTTTTTGCTCAGCTCTAAATTATAGATTCCTGCAATTAAATTGAATCTTAAGCCCAGTCTTTTTCCTCGATTACGATATCGCTCGGCAAGGATTTTGAAAGTTT
>NZ_VPBM01000053.1:0-1106 GCF_013418745.1 Acinetobacter sp. YH12126
TCGTTTGAAGGATAAAAAAAGAATTGGGATTCAGCCCCAGGTTGAAACTTAATACGAGATCAAAGGGGTCAATTTTACTTTGCCATTTGAAAGGTAAAAGGGGTCAATTTTAGAATGCCGTTGACAATGGCGTTTTAAAACATCTGACTGCCTATCAAAGAGATTATTTATTGGTCGAATAATCTCAAAACCTGATTGACTACCAAGACGGTATCTCAGGTGAGTGACTTTACGTATATTCAAACTCATTCGGGCTGGGTCTATACCGCCTTTATTATTGATGTGTTCTCACGAGCAATTGTTCGATGGAAAGTATCTACACGGATGAATACAGATATGGTGCTCGATGCACTTGAGCAAGCATTGCACGATCGAGGGATGCCAAAGAATGTGATTCATCATTCCGATAGAAGTGTGCAATATCTTTCCAGTCGCTATACCAATCGTCTAGAAGCAGCAAATTTACGAGCGTCAGTCGGTACAAATGGTGATTCATACGATAACGCTTTGGCTGAAACAGTGAATGGGTTATACAAAACAGAGGTGATTGAATATTTAAAAGCAGACTTGCAAGGTTTAGCGGATGTACAACTTGCGACATTAAATTGGGTAGATTGGTTTAACAAAAAGCGTGTACACAGCGCATTGGGTTATGTACCTCCTTTTGAGTTTGAAGCAATGTACTATGATAAGATTAACCCGTTAGGTCAGGTGGCCTAACTTAAATAAAAATGTCTCCGACAAACCCGGTACACTTCAAATTTAATAAAAGCCTCTATAGTGAAAAAAAATTAAGTTTTAATAAAAAAGCGCCTTTGAATGTAGGCGCTAAATTTTAATGCTTGATACACTAACGCTAATATTCAAGTATACTTAATTTAACATAATCTATATTATACGAAATTAATGTGTTAGAACCCATTTAAAGTGTCTATATTCTCACCAATAAAAATGTCTAGTTTATGATGGTTTTTATCACCATGGACTGGATATAAATATAGATGCTGATCACTATGTCTGACAAAGAAATTCAACGGCTTGCAGTTCTGCAAGACGTTCGAGATCATCGTATTACCCAGGTCCGTGCTGCTGAAATCCTAAATCTT
>NZ_VPBM01000054.1:0-1105 GCF_013418745.1 Acinetobacter sp. YH12126
CTTTTAGAGCCAAAAAAATTCAGAATGTTTTACCCGCTACTGGAACAGCTCGGCTTTGGTTCTAAGAAAATCCAATCTGCACCAATCAAACAGGTCGATGAACCTAAGTTTTTAGATTTTTCAAACATGCAGATCAACCGAATTTCTTACGGCATGTCCAGAGATAAAAAATTCAACTATTTGAAACAAGAAAGTGAATCACCTGATGATTTCATGCAACGGCTTCGCATCATGCTAAAAGACCCCAAACAGCAGATTCAGTTTTATGACTATCTGAAATCCCAAAAGTAGCAATTAATCCTCTAAAAAAGATTTCAAAACGCCCCAACTTTTGGGGCTTATTTTTATCTTTTTCAGAGGTCGGTTTTTTGTTTCTCGGAGAGAAACGCGGAAGCGTGCATTCCCTCCTGCTGTCGGAAAATGATAAATCCCCAAACCGCTAAAACTTGCCGATCGGCAAGTTTTGAAATATCAGATTTTCACACATGGCGAAAAACCGCCTAGAATCGCATTTAAGCGCTCTTTTCTCAAAAACAGGGAAATCTAGCTAAACAGGGCTAAAAACGCCAATAAACGCAAAATAGGAGCATTTAGACCATGAAATTGAGTGATGCTGAAAAAAATAAGCGTTTGTCAGAGGTGTTTTTAAAGAAATCAGATCGAGAATATTACGATTTAGAAATCACTGAAGATCATCAAAAACTTTATGATCAGTACGTTTCAGGTGATTTAAACAAGCAAGATTTTGAAGAACAACTAAACAAATTGATCAAGTAGCCGAGCGAGTGTCTACGAGCGACTGTGCGTTATAAAAATTTCGCCCCTGCCTTTTCCCTGATTACAAGCTCCCTATTGCCTCATAACGAGATTTACAGAGCAAAGCGACTGTAGCCATTGGCTCCATGACGAGCGAAGCGAGCATAAAGCTTTATGAGCGAAGCGAATCCATTCTTGTTTTTAGCGTCCTAGCCGGTCTTTGAAAAAACTGCCCCAGGAATCGAGCGCAGCGAGATTCAATAGAGTTTGAGCGAAGCGAAAACATAGGGCAGTTTTAAACACCGTTTTTGATTTTTTTGGGCTTTTAATAATAAAAAAGCTTTTAAAT
>NZ_VPBM01000055.1:0-1028 GCF_013418745.1 Acinetobacter sp. YH12126
CTTCGGCTGACTCTCCGATCTCTGCATATTCGCTACCAACTTCGGGCAGTTCAGATAATTTATGTGCGAACAAATGCCGTTGTGCATCGGTCATTTCAACAAAAAAATCGGGTGTGTTTGGATCTCGTTTAGGGTCGATTTTTTGTTGTTTTTTGGGCTGTATCTTCTGTTTAAATCGGAATGAGAAACCAATAATATTACGCCCTCTTTTGTGCTGTTCTTCTTTGACAGTAATATCCGTATTTTCATTGATTTGCTTTAATGATGGTTCTAAAACACGCTTTTTAAAGTCGTGCATTCGGTGATATTCACTTTCCAGTACACCCAATCTTTTTCTGAACTCATTTAGCTCAATAATTGGTGTTTTCCCACTACTACGCCAAGCAATCAAAAGTTCATAAAGCCTAATGGAATAGCCAGTGGAAAGCCCTTTTACTTGTTCTAATTCATAGCTTGTAAATTGTTTTTCTAGTCGAGTTATTAAGGGAATAATTGCAGGTGAAAAAATTAACTCCACAGATGCCGTTTTTTCGATGTATGCAATTTGAGAAACCCAACGTGAGGTAATATGAGCTATTCCTTTTCCTCTTTGTTCTTGGTAACTGAATTGACGAGCGAACAAGTCTTTACAGGCTTCTTTTAGTGCTTGATAAGCACCATTTTTCAATACATCAAAGTGGTTGATATAGCTCTCTGCATGAATGGTCAATGGGTCATTCGCATTAATACCTCTGCCACTTTCACGGGCTTCAATGATTGCTAAAAGAATCAACCGTTGTTCTACTAGGTCAAGATTGTAGCTGGCATTAATTAAAGCGTTATCTTTCACAATTAAATCTTTCATATAGCGTCTTATTTTATTATGTCGTCTTATTGATGCTAGGGGAATCCCTGCCGATAGTCAATAAGACGACATTTTTTAATTTGTCGCATTTTGCAAACTAAGTGTAGGCATATTGAAATTAAATTCTGCAAGGTAAGTGTCAATAAAGCGACATATTTAATTCTGTCTTTCAAAGCACACTAAG
>NZ_VPBM01000056.1:0-1006 GCF_013418745.1 Acinetobacter sp. YH12126
ATCTGGAGCGAGGACCATGTCTGGTGGGTAGTTTGACTGGGGCGGTCTCCTCCTAAAGAGTAACGGAGGAGTACGAAGGTGCGCTCAGCGTGGTCGGAAATCACGCGTAGAGTATAAAGGCAAAAGCGCGCTTAACTGCGAGACCCACAAGTCGAGCAGGTACGAAAGTAGGTCTTAGTGATCCGGTGGTTCTGTATGGAAGGGCCATCGCTCAACGGATAAAAGGTACTCTGGGGATAACAGGCTGATACCGCCCAAGAGTTCATATCGACGGCGGTGTTTGGCACCTCGATGTCGGCTCATCTCATCCTGGGGCTGAAGCAGGTCCCAAGGGTATGGCTGTTCGCCATTTAAAGAGGTACGCGAGCTGGGTTTAGAACGTCGTGAGACAGTTCGGTCCCTATCTACCGTGGGCGCTGGAAATTTGAGAGGATCTGCTCCTAGTACGAGAGGACCAGAGTGGACGAACCTCTGGTGTACCGGTTGTGACGCCAGTCGCATCGCCGGGTAGCTATGTTCGGAAGGGATAACCGCTGAAAGCATCTAAGCGGGAAGCCTACCTCAAGATAAGATTTCCCTTGGACTTTATGTCCACTAAAGAGCCGTTGAAGACTACGACGTTGATAGGTTGGATGTGGAAGTGCGGTGACGCATGAAGCTGACCAATACTAATTGCTCGTGAGGCTTGACTATACAACACCCAAACAGTTGTTGTATCAAGCATCAATTGATTCGATATTAAGCAAAATAACTTGATTTAGTTAACGCTTAAGAACAAAATACTGCAACTCAGATATGATCTGTTAATAACTCATTTGGTAGAAAACTTAGCACGAAGAGCACTGCTCTGAGATTAGACTAAGCAAGTATCCATAACAGTTGTGCTGGCGACAATAGCAAGAGTGAACCACCTGATCCCTTCCCGAACTCAGAAGTGAAACCTCTTAGCGCTGATGGTAGTGTGGGGTTACCCATGTGAGAGTAAGTCATCGCCAGCTCATTATTC